>CAIXPF010000019.1 GCA_903921205.1 uncultured Acidimicrobiia bacterium
GCTAGGTCACCTCACGTTGCCGGAGGGTGACCCACCGAGCGATCCGGCAACCGTTGGCCGGCTCGCCCGCGACGGCGGCCCGAGCACCCCCGCGCACGGCGCGCCGGGACGGGAGCATCACAGGCGTGCGTAGCCCACATCGATCGAGGCGACGGCCAGGGTCCGATCGGCGATCGCCGCGAGCAGCACAGCACGGTTCACCACCCGGGGGTTCGGCAACGCCGGCGGCGCCGACAGGGCGTACACGGTGACGGTGTACACCTTGCGCCCCGGACCCTTCGAGCACGGTGGCGTGTACTCGCTGCGCCCGTTCACGCTGTTGGTGCCCACCTTCGCCGGCGGCGTCACGCCCTCGTCGATGTGGTCGACCGTCGCCGGGACGTCGTAGAGCACCCAGTACCAGTGCACGTCGTCGGGAGCCGCCACATGGTGGATGACCACGGCATAGGCCACCGTCCCCGCCGGCGCGCCGGACCACGACACCGGCGGCGACAGCGACGCGCCGTCACACGTGTACCGCGCCGGCAGGTCGCCACCGGCCCGGAACGCCGGACTGCCCACGGAGAAGCCGGCGACTGCCGTACCGTTCAGTACGGTTGGCCCCGTTGATCCCGTTGATCCCGTTGATCCCGTTGACCCTGTTGATCCCGTTGACCCTGTTGACCCCGTCGATATCGGCGTACCGTTCGGCATGGTCGTGCGGGCCGGGCCGGACGGGGTCGACGGCGACGCAACCGCAGCCGACACGGTCGAGGCGGTCGCGTCCAGGGCATCGGTCGAGCGGTTCGTCGTACTGCACGCCGCCATCGCCAGCGTCACCAGCGCGGCCGGCAGCAGCCGACGCCACCGACGCGTCCTCACCGTCGCCGCCACCGTCATCGCAACGTCCACCTCACCACCCCCGGCCCGAGACGCCGAGGATCCGCCGTCCGCGCCGGCAGCAGCGCTGCGACAACGACTCGACGGCGTCGGCCTGCGCCGGCTCCGGCAGCTGCACCAGGGCGACCGCCCGATCCCACACCGCCGAACGCCACGACGTCAGCAACCGGACCGCCGCCCATTCGTCGAGCCGGCCCAACACCGTGTCGACGGGGCCCATCCACGGCACCCAGTACTCGAGGACCTCGTCCTGCACCTGATCGGCAGTGGCACCGATCACGTCGTTCACCCGCTCGTAGTCGGCCCGGCGAATCTCGGGACCGTCCGGCGAACCGGCGAGCAACTCGGCCACCGTCAACACCAGGTCGTAGTTGATGTGGGCGTTGACCCCCGCCAGCAACAGCCGGTGCGGCGGCGCGGCCCCGAGCTGCGCCGCCCGATGGGCATCGGTCCACACCGCCGGGGTGTCCACCCGGTCGTCGTCGAAGCCGTCGAGCGCAGCGAAGTACCGGCCGGCGAAACGCTCGAGCAGATCGGTCACCCAGGCACGGTCCTCGAAGCACCCGTCGTCGAGCTGCGTCAGCATGGCCCGGGTCATCACCGTGTACGTGCCGAGGAACACGGCACGACCGTCGCCGGCGTCCCGCCACGCCACCAGCTGACGCTCCATCCGTTGCACCGCAGGGGACGGTGCGAACGGGCCGGGAACCATCGGGCGACGGGCCCGGGAACCATCACCGAGCACCACGCGACGCTCAGTGATGGTGGTACGGGATCGACGTGACCACGGTGCCCTTGCGGAACAGCAGCCGCGCCTTGAGCACCAGGGCGCTCTGGTTGTGCAGGAGATGCTCCCACCACCGGTGCACCACGAACTCGGGGATGACCACCGTGATGGTGTCGTTCTCCCACTGGCGATCGAGCTGATCGATGTAGCGCAGCACCGGGCCGGTGAGCTCGCGGTAGGGCGAGAACACGATCTCGAGGGTGTCCTCGAGGCCGAAGTCGCGCCAGCGCTGCTCGATCTTCTCCTGCTCCTCCTCGTTGCTCGCGACGTGCAGGGCGATCAGGTGCTCCGGTCGCAGCGAGCGGGCGTAGGCCAGTGCCTCGAGCACCCCCCGGTGCACCGACCCGACCAGCACCACGACCGTGTGGTTGACCGAGATGGCCCGCACCTCCGCCGGGGTCACGGCGAGGTTCGCGGCCAGGCTGCGGTAGTGCTTGTTGATCGAGCGGAACAGCCACACCAGGAAGGCGATGACGAAGGCCGGCAGGTATGCGCCCTCGGTGAACTTCGACACCACCACGACCAGCGCCACCACACCGGTGGTGCACGCCCCGACGGCGTTGACCGCCAGGCTGATCCGCCAGCGGGGTTCCTTGAGGCGGCGATGGTGCTGCACCATGCCGGCCTGCGACAGCGTGAAACCGGTGAACACCCCGACCGCGTACAGCGGGATGAGGGCGCTGATGTTGCCGTTGAAGGCCACGATCAGGATCGACGCCACCACGGCGAGGAACAGGATGCCGTTGGAGAACACCAGCCGGTCACCTCGGTTGGCGAGCTGTCGGGGCAGGAAGCCGTCGCGGGCGATGATCGAGGACAACCGCGGGAAGTCCGCGTACGCGGTGTTGGCCGCCAGGATGAGGATGGCGAACGTGGCGATCTGCGTGGCCCAGAACATCACGCCCCGGCTGCCGTAGACGTGCTGGGCCATGAGCGCGATACCGGTCGCATCGTCCTCGCCCCGGAAGGGCTGCAACCTCGAGGCCAGCAACGAGATCCCGAAGAAGCAGGTGCCCAGGATGCCGGCCATCCACATCAACGTCGTGGCAGCGTTGCGGCTCTCGGGCTTCTGGAAGGCCGGAACGCCGTTGGAGACCGCCTCGACGCCCGACAACGCCACCGCCCCGGAGGAGAACGCCCGCAGCAGCATCAGCAGCGACAGCGCCCCCACCTCCTTGGTGTGGTTCAACGCCTCCTCGCTGAGCCGCCCGTCGGCCACCATCTCGCCGACCGGGATGGGGCCGAGATCCCTGAAGAACACCCGGTACAGACCGATCACGATCAGCAGCACCAGCATCAGGATGTAGAAGTAGGTGGGACCGGCGAACAGCGCGCCCGACTCCTTGAGGCCGCGCAGGTTGGCGATGGTCATCACCGCGATGCACAGCAGGCACAACGGCACCGCCCACGACGGCCCGAGGTTGGTTGCCGAGCGGATGGCCAGCACACCACCGGCGACGGACACCGACACCGTCAGGATGTAGTCGACGAGCAACGACGCACCGGCCACCAGCGACGGGGTGGTACCGAGGTTCTCGCGGCTGACGATGTAGCTGCCCCCGCCGTTGGGATACGCGAACAACGTCTGGCGGTAGCTCGTGACCACGATCGCCAGCAGGATGCACACGATGATGGCGATCGGCACCAGCTTGGTGAACGCCGCCACGCCGATACTCGCCTGGGCCAGCAGCACGACGAGGATCTCGTCGGTGGCATACGCCGTGGAGGAGATGGCGTCGGAGGCGAACACCGGCAGGGCGACCAGCTTCCGGATGCGCTGGTGCTGCTCCTCGGAACTCGCGATCGGGCGGCCGACGAGCACTCGCTTCAATATGGACAGCATGCAGGAACGGACGCTAGCGCCCGGCATGCGCCGTTCCGCCATCCCTGACACTGCGTGACCGCTCCGATCGGCCGATAGCATCGGTCCCGAGCCGCCGGCGCACCCGGCGGGGCAGCGCCGAGGGAGTACCGAGCATGCACATCGTCGTCGTGGGCTGCGGGCGGGTCGGGTCCGAGCTGGCCGTCACGCTCGAGACCGCCGGGCACAGCGTGTCGGTGGTCGACAAACGCCCCGCCAACTTCGCCCGCCTCCCGGCCGGCTTCTCCGGCCAGCTCGTCGAGGGCTACGGCTTCGACCGCAGCACGCTCATCACCGCCGGCATCGAACGGGCCTCCGCCCTCGCCGCGGTGACCAACGGCGACAACTCCAACATCGTCACCGCCCGGGTCGCACGCGAGAACTTCGGGATCGAACGGGTGGTGGCCCGCATCTACGACCCGCGGCGTGCGGCGATCTTCCAGCGTCTGGGCATCCCCACCGTCGCCACCGTCACCTGGGCCACCGATCAGGTGCTGCGCCGGCTGCTGCCCGACGACGCCCACTCCGAGTGGCTCGACGCCACCGGCGCCGTGGCCCTGGTCGAGCTGGCCATCCCCTCGAGCCTGGCCGGCGCCAAGGTCTCCAGCCTGAACGAGCCCGGCGAATGGTGGCTCACCACGATCACCCGGTTGGGCAAGGCCCGGGTGACCCAGGGTGACCTCCTCCTGCAGGAGGGCGACATCGGACACTTCGTGGTCACGGTCGAGGGGCTCGACCGGCTGCGGGAACGGCTCAGCGCCGGGAAGGGGCACTGATGAGGGTCTGCATCGCCGGCGGAGGCAACGTCGGCTCGTTCATCGCCGTCGAACTGCGCGACGCCGGCCACGAGGTCCTGGTCCTCGAGCAGGACCCCACCGTCGTGGCCCGCCGCCGCCGCACCGAGGGCATCGAATGGCGCGAGGCCGACGCCTGCGAGTACCGCTCGCTCGAGGAGGCCGACCTGGCCACCTGCGACGTGGTCATCGCCGCCACCGGCGACGACGAGGACAACCTCGTGGTGTCGCTGCTGGCCCGCCAGGAGTTCGCCGTGCCCCGCGTCGTGGCCCGCATCAACCACCCGCAGAACGAGTGGCTCTTCAACGAGACCTGGGGCGTCGACGTGGCGGTGTCCACCCCGCACCTGCTCACCGCGCTCGTCGAGGAAGCGGTGAGCGTGGGCAGCCTCGTGCGGCTGCTGCAACTCGAGGGCGGCCGGGTCAGCCTGGTCGAAGTCACCCTGTCGGACGACTCCCCCGCCAACGACAAGCCCCTCAAGGACCTCGCCCTGCCCCGCGACGCCACCTTCGTCGCCGTGGTACGCCGCCAGCACGTCATCGTGCCCCGCGGCGATACCGTGCTCGAGGCCGGCGACGAGGTCATGGTGCTGTCGACCCCCGACGTCGAGCCGGCGGTGCGTCAGCTGCTCACCGGCCACTGAGGCCGGCGATCAGTCGACCAGCTCGTACTCGGGGTTGATCAGGGTCAGCCGCCCCGAACGCATGCTGCAACGTCCCTTCACCTTCAGCGCGGTCCCGGCATGCACCCCGGGAATGGACCGCCGGCCGAAGAACATCGCCAGCGCGAGCCCGTGGCCGTCATCGATGGTCACATCGATCGCCGGCGCACCGGCGCGCGGCACGATCCGCACCGACTGCACCTGGCCGAACAGCTCGACCACCTGACGATCGACGGCCTCGTCGATCGGGGTGCAGCCGACCGCCGCCAGACGCTCCAGCCGCTTCTCGCGATCCAGTTCGTCCGTCGACATCCGCAGCTTCTTGAACGCGTCTCGCAATGCCACGAGGCGAGCCTAGGCCCAGCCGGCGGCACTGCCACGTCGGGCCCGCCACGTCGGGCGGCGCAGGTGGCCGGGGGGCCTCCGGCGCTCAGACGCAGGTGAAGCCGACCTCGCCGAGGCCGTGGGAGAACAGGGCCTGGACGTTGTCACCCCGGCCGAACCGGGTGATCTTCAGGAACGAGCCGGACATGATGATGTGACCCGGCTGCGGGGTCACCCCGAACTCGGCGAGCTTGTTCACCAGCCAGGCCACCGAGCTGACCGGGTTGTCCATCACCGCCCGGGCCACCCCGCTCTCCTGGATCACCCCGTTCACCGTCATCGACGCGCCGACCTCGCGGACGTCGAGATCGGTCAGCCGCCGCGGGTTGCCGGCCAGCACGATCAGCCCGCACGACGCCGCGTCGGCGATCGAGTCGACCAGCATGTTCGGGCCGCGCGAGCGGTAGCGGGAATCGACGATCTCGATCGAGGGCAGCACGAAGTCGGTGGCCTGGATCACCTCGGCCACCGTGCAGCCGGGCCCGCGCAGCTCGCGGCACAACACGAACGCCAGCTCGACCTCGACCGAGGGCCGGTTCAGACGGGCCCAGTCGATCGGGTTGCCCTCGAGCACGAACCAGTCGTCGAACAGGGTGCCGTAGTCGGGTTCGGTCGCACCGGTGGCGTCCCGCATCGCCTTGGACGTCAGGCCGACCTTGTGGCCCTTCACGACGCGTCCGGCGGCGACCTTGAGCTCGGTCACCGCAGCACCGATCCGGTAGGCATCGGCCACCTCGGCCCCGGGATAGGTCTCCGAGATCGGGGCCATCGGCGTGCGGGTCAGCTCGGCCTGGTGCAATGCCTCGGCCGCCTGGCGAACCTGTTCGTCGCTCAACATGGGCTGCTCTCCCCCTCGATCGTGCCGTGGCGCACCCGGCAGCGGCGGCCCGGGCCCCGACGGGTCCCGTCGACCGGGCCAGAGGCTACCCACCGGTACGGCACGCCGACGGTCGGGGGAAAGCGCACGTCGACGCTGTGGTAGGACTGGCCCATGAGCACACGCGGTACCGCTGTCCCCCGACGGGAGGACCGCCCCTTGGTGACCACCGGCGGGCTGTTCGTCGCCGACCGGCGGCTGCCCGGCTGCGTGCAGGTCGCCTACGTGGTGTCACCGCTCGCCCACGGCCGCATCCGCCGGATCGACACCGAGGCCGCCCGACGCGCCCCCGGCGTGGTCGGGGTGTTCACCGGCACCGACACCGCCCACCTCGCGCCCTTCGCCGTGCCGCGGCCGGACATCGACGCCGCCATGATCCGCCCGCTGCTGCCCACCGAGACCGTGCGTTTCGTCGGCGAGGCCATCGTCGCCGTGCTCGCCGAGAACGCCTACCAGGCCGCCGACGCCGCCGAGCTGGTGGAGATCGAGCTCGAAGCGCTGCCGGTGCTGGTCGACCCCGAAGAGGCGATGCGCAGCGAGCTGCGGCTGTTCCCCGCTGCGGCATCGAACGTGGCGCTGCACCTCGGTGCCGAGCACCTGGTCCCCGACTGGGACGGCTGCGAGGTGATCGCCGAGGTCCGGGTGGTCAACAACCGGCTCGCCCCCGCCCCCATGGAGCCGCGGGTCGCGGCGTCGGAATGGGTCGACGGCCGGATCGTCCACTACAACGCCGGACAGGGCGCCCACCCGATCCGGGCTGCGCTGGCCCGTACCTACGGGCTGGCGGCCGAGCAGATCCGCGTCGTCACCCGCGACGTCGGCGGCAGCTTCGGCGCCAAGAGCGTGCCCCACCCCGAGGAGCTGCTGCTGCCGTTCCTGGCCCAGCAGGCGGGCCGGCCGGTCATGTGGGTCCCGCCACGCAGCCAGGACATGAACGGCCTGCACCACGGACGCGGCCAGGTGCAGTACCTGCGCATCGGCGGCGGCCGCGACGGCCGCATCCACGCCTACGAGGCGGCCATCGTCCAGGACGCCGGTGCCTACCCCGCCGGGGCCACCGGGCTGCCGTCGAACACCCTGGCCATGCTGACCGGCTGCTACGACATCCCCACCGCCGGCTTCCGGTCGGACTCGGTCCTCACCAACACCACCCCGACCGGGGCCTACCGCGGGGCCGGCCGCCCCGAGGCCGCCGCCGCCATCGAACGGGCCGTCGACGTGTTCGCCGCCGCCGTCGGCCTCGACCCCGCCGAGGTGCGCCGGCGCAACCTCATCGCCGCCGACCGCTTCCCGCTCACCACCCTCGGGGGCATGTCCTACGACAGCGGCGACTATGCCCGGGCGCTCGAGACCGCTCTCGACGCCGCCGGCTACGAGCAGCTGCGGGCCGAGCAGGCCCGGCGCCGCGCCGAGGGCAGCACCCGGCTGCTCGGCATCGGCCTGGCCACCTACGTCGAGCGGACCGCCGGCGTGGCCCGGCCCGAGTACGGCGCGGTCGAGCTGCGGCCCGACGGCAGCCTGTACGCCACCACCGGCTCGTCGCCCTACGGACAGGGCCACCACACCGCCTGGGCCATGCTCATCGCCGATCGCACCGGCGTACCCCTGGACCGCATCGAGATCTTCCACGGCGACACCGACCTGGTACCCCGCGGCGGCATCACCGGCGGCAGCCGCTCGGTGCAGACCAACGGCGTGGCCATGTGGCGCGCCGCCGGCCTGCTGGTCGACGCCGCCCGCCAGGTCGCCGCCGAACTGCTCGAGGCCAACCCCGACGACGTTGTGCTCGACACCGAGCGTGGTCGTTTCCACGTCGCCGGCACCCCCGCCATCGGCCTGGACTGGACGGCGATCGCCACCGAGCTCGCCGCCCGCGCCGATCCCGACGCGAACCCCGGCAGCACGCCACGGCTGCTGCACGCCGAGAGCGACTTCGACGCGGAAGGGCCGACCTTCCCCTTCGGCGCCCACGTCGCGGTGGTCGAGCTCGACGCCGAGACCGGCAAGGTGACCCTCCAACGCCTCGTCGCCGTCGACGACGCCGGGACCATCCTCAACCCGCTGCTCGCCGACGGACAGGTCCATGGCGGCCTCGCCCAGGGCGCGGCCCAGGCACTGCTCGAAGGCGTGGTCCACGACCGCGACGGCAACCCCCTCACCGGCAACTTCACCGACTTCGCGGTGATCTCGGCCACCGAGCTGCCGATGTTCGAACGCATCGCCATGGAGACCCCCACCCCTCGCAACGAGCTCGGCGCCAAGGGCATCGGCGAATCGGGCACGGTGGGCGCCACCCCCGCCGTGCACAACGCCGTGGTCGATGCGCTCGCGCACCTCGGCGTGCGCCACCTCGACCTGCCGCTCACCCCCGAGACGGTGTGGCGGGCCCTGCAGCACGCCGCCGGAGCCCGCTGAACCGGCGCGGCCTACCCGCGCTCCGAGGACAGCACGGCGACTACGTCACCGGCAGGCTCGGCCCCCGACGACTCCGCCGGGCCACGCGCCTCCCGCCACCGTCGCCACTCCCCGTCGATGCGCAGTGACAGGCCCAGCAGCGCCAGCGCCACGATCCCGTCCAGCCACCAGTGGTTCCCGGTCGCGGCCACCGCGACCAGGGTCAGCACCAGGTGCAGCAGGAACACCCACCGCCACCGGCTGGTCCCGGCGGCGACGATGCCGAAGGACACCACCGCCGCCCAGGCCACATGGATCGACGGCATGGCCGCGAACTGGTCGGACACCCCCGTGCCCACCGGACCGTAGACCGACAGGCCGAACCCGGCGGCGAGATCGATGTAGCCGAGATCGGGCAGGAACCGCGGCGGGGCCACCCGCACGAAGCGGATGAACAGGCAGAACCCGGTGACCAGCACCAGCGCATTGCGCCACCGTGGGTAGGCCTCGCGATGGCGGACGAACAACCACACCAGGAACGCCAGCAACGCCGGCACGTGCACGATGGCGTAGTACGCGTTCAGGAACCGGCCCAGCCACGGTGCCTGCAACGCCACGTGCTGCAACGCCAGCTCCGAGGGCAGGTGCAGCCGGTGCTGGAACCGGTCGATCCAGTGCGCCCGCTCGAGCGCCCCGGTCGTGGTGGCCAGCGGCAACATCCGGGCCAGGCGCCAGATCGAGTACAGCCCGGCCAGCAGGCCCAGCTCGTGCGCAGCGGGCAGCACGGCATCGCGCACCCGGCTCGGCGGCAGCCGCCGCAGCACCACGACGACCAGGGCACACACCAGTGCCAGCACCGCCCCCTGTCGCCACGTCGGCCAAGCCATCACCGAACAGCGTGCCCACCCGGCGCCCGGCGATCAAGCGGAGCTCAGTCGCCACCCTCCACCGAGGCCAGCGACACCGTCAGGCCCTGCGGCAGCGGGGGCAGGCGCCGGGCCACCGCCCAGGTCCCCGCCACGAACACCGCCGAGCCCCACAGCGCCAGGCCGAGCCCACCCGCCAGGTAGAGCACCCCCGACAGCAGCGTGCCCACCAGACGGCCGGCCGCGTTGGCCGAGTAGTAGAAGCCGACGTCGAGCGCGACCTCGTCGTCGTCGGAGTACGCCAGAATGAGGAACGAGTGCAACGACGAGTTCATGGCGAAGACCGCGCCGAACACGATCAGGCCACCGACCACCGCCACCCCCACCGCCACATCGGCGGAGACCGCAACGGCGATCACCACCGTCACCACGCCGAGGGCCGCAGCCCAGCGGCGGGTCGCCCGCACCTCGTCGAGCGCCGCACCGCCCCGGCTCAACAGACGCGGGGCAGCCGACTGCACCACGCCGTACCCGATCACCCAGACCGCCAGGAACCCGCCGACCTGGCGGTCCGACCAACCGAAGCGGTCGGCCAGGAACACCGGCAGCGCCACCACGAACCAGATGTCGCGCGAGCCGAACAGGAAGAACCGCGCCGTGGACAGGCGGTTGATGGTCGGGGACTTCGACAGCACCGAGCGCAGCGGCGCCTTCTTCTTCGACTTGCCGATGTCCTCGTCGAGGAAGATCACCAACGCCACCGCCGTCACCGCCAGCGCGGCGGCCATGGCCCACAGGGCCCGGTCGTAGCCCAGCGACGACAGCAGCGCAGCACCGAGGAAGAACCCCACGCCCTTCAGGGCATTCTTCGAACCGGTCAGCACCGCCACCAGCCGGAACAACGCACCGTCCCCGGTACCGGCCACGGCCTTGACCGCGCTCTTCGAGCTCATCTTGGTCAGGTCCTTGGCGATCCCGGACAGGGCCTGCGCCGCCATCACATAGGCCACGGCGAGCCACTGCCGCCAGCCCGGCTGCTCGAGGGTGAGCGCGGCCAGCGCCACGATCTGCAGCACCAGGCCGGCCACCAGGGTCTGGTTCAGACCCCGACGCGAGCCGACCCAGCCGCCGAGCAGGTTGGTGAGGATGCCCATGAACTCGTAGGCGAGGAACAGGAAGGCGATCGCCACCGCCGAGTAGCCCAGCTGGTTGAAGTGCAGCAGCACCAGCATGCGCAGGGCGCCGTCGGTGAGGGTGAAGGTCCAGTACCCGGCGGTGACCAGACCGTAGTTCCGCAACCTCATCGCGCCGGCCCGCCCGCTATGCGCAGCTCGTCCGGCCCGTCCGGCCCGGCGTCGAGGGACGCCGCGACCTTGGCGGCCAGCTCGACCAGCCGGAAGGCGTAGCCGTACTCGTTGTCGTACCAGGCCAGCACCTTGACCAGACGGTCGTCGATGACCATGGTCGAGGGGCCGTCCACGATGCAGGACCGCGTGTCGTTGACGAAGTCGGCCGACACCAGCGGTCGCTCCTCGAACCCCATGATGCCGGCCAGCGGGCCGGCGGCGGCCCGGCGGAACAACTCGTTCACCTCATCCGCGGTCACCGGCCGGGCCAGGGTGAAGGTCGCATCGGTAAGCGAGGCGTTCAACAGGGGCACCCGCACCGCCAGACCGTTCAGCTTCCCCGTCAGCTCCGGATAGATCAGGGTGATCGCCGTGGCCGAACCGGTCGAGGTGGGGATGAGCGAGTTGAGCGCCGAGCGGGCCCGGCGCAGGTCCTTGTGGGGCGCGTCGACCACCACCTGGGTGTTCGTCACGTCGTGGATGGTCGTGATGGCGCCGCGTTCGATGCCGATGGCCTCGTGCAGCACCTTCACCATCGGCGCCAGGCAGTTCGTCGTGCACGACGCCGCGGTCACGATGTGATCGGTGGCCGGGTCGTAGCGATCGTCGTTGCAGCCCATCACCACGTTCAGCACACCCGGGCTCTTCACCGGGGCGGCCACCACCACCTTGCGCACCGCACGGGCGAAGTAGGGCTCGAGCAGCTCCGTCGTGCGGAACGCCCCGGTGGCCTCGATGACCAGGTCCACCCCGTGGTCCTCCCACGGCACTGCGCCGGGCGTCGCCTCGGCGGAGAACCCGACCGTGACGCCGTCGATCACCAGGCGCTCTCCGTCGAGGCCGACGTTGCCGCCGTAGCGTCCGTGCACGCTGTCGAACTCGAGCAGGTGCGCTGCCGTGGCGACGCCACCGGCGATCTCGTTGACGTGCACCAGCTGCAGGCCGGGTTGGGCCCGCAGGGCACGGACCGCCAGCCGGCCCATGCGACCGAACCCGTTGATACCGACCCGTACGCTCATGACATCCCCCCGTGATGATCAGCCGGCCCCTGGGCGGGATCCGGCCGGTGCAACGCCACGACGGCCGCGATCCGGGCGTCGAGCTCGGCCACGACGTCGTCGAACGCCCGTACCGATCCGGACGGCACCGGGTCGGGCACCGACCAGTGCCACCAGTCCTCCCCCACCGGCAGCTCCTCGTGGACCCGGTCACATACCGTCACCACTTGAATGCCGCTCGGTATGTTCCCGAGCGCACACGGCCGCGCATCGCCGATGGCCAGGCCGGCCCGACGGGCTGCCGCGACCGCACCGCGGTGCACCTGCCGGGCGGGGTCGGTCCCCGCCGAGGTCGCCGCAGCGCCCGTGCGGTGACGCCACAACGCCGCAGCGAGCTGCGAACGGGCCGAGTTGTGGGTGCAGACGAACAACGCCGGACCATTCGGTATGGTACTGCCACCGCGTCCGACCACCGACGGTCGTACCAGCCGCACGTACTTCCGCCGCTGGTCCCCCGCCGATGCGGACCGCACGACGAGGCCGGCCGCCTCGAGGACCTCGAGATGATGAGCCAGCAGGTTCGACGCGACGCCGAGTCGCTCCGACAGCTCCTTCGGTGCCCGGTCACTCAGCACCAGGTCCTCGACGATGACCAACCGCGTCGGATCCCCGAGCGCGCCATACCGTGCCGCCCGGGCCAGTAGGTCCGCCGACGCCTCGAACCGATCGATCCGCCGCTTCATCGCCCCGTCGCTCCGGCCGCCGGCGTGTTCGCCCTCGCCGGCCCCGTCGGTCCTGCTCGCATCGTCAGCTCCATCATCCTCGTCACCCGACCGCACCGGCGTCTGCACCTGCCCGGTCCCGGCCCACCCGGCCGCACCCGTCGACTGCGGTCTCGAAGCTATTGATCAATGACAACTGAGTCAATGAACCCCGAGGAAACCGCAGTCCAACAGTCGGTGAACGTCGCCGCCACCGGCCACGGACCCCACGGGCTCGTCCCCACGGGGCCGACCGCGGTATCGGAACCGATCGACCTCTGACCGCAACGAATCCGACCGCACCCGGCGTTGTTCATCGTCGGTTCGGCCGGCCGATGCCGCACGGCAACCTGCACCGAGTTGGCTGGGCTCGTCGAGCGGAACAGTGCAGAGCACACCCGCGCCAACCAGTCAGGGAGACGAACGTGCACACCTCCACGGTCACCGGCACCAGACGATGGATCGACCTCGAAGGCCTCGCCAACGCCCGAACCCTCGGCGGCCTGCCCACAGGCGACGGAAGCTTCACCCGTCCCGATGTCCTGATCCGCAGCGACGACCCGATCGGCTGCACCGTCGACGATGCCCGACGACTCATCGAGGAGTTCGGTGTCTCGCTGGTGCTCGACCTCCGCTCGAACGAGGAAGGCCTCGCCGGACCACCCTCGGCCCTCGCCGCAGCCGGGACCGAGCACCTGTGCGTTCCTCTGCTCGACCGCGCCGCGATGAATCAGGTCTTCCGGTGCGATGCGCCCCACGCCAACGGCGACGAGGCGGCCCGCTGGATGGCGGAGACCTACCTCCGCTTCACCGAGTCGGCAGGACCGAACTTCGTGCACCTCCTCACCCGCCTGCTCGCCAAGGACCGGACCCCTGCGCTCGTGCACTGCGCCGCGGGCAAGGATCGCACCGGGGTCGTCGTGGCGCTGCTGCTGACCCTCGCCGGCGTCGAGCGCGAGGCGATCATCGACGACTATGCGCTGACCGGTCTGCGCATGGGCGCAGTAGCCGCTGCGCTGGAGAAGCGGGCAAACGCACCGCTCGACGACGGCGTGCGGCCGGCCGTCCTGCTGGAGGCACCGCCGCTCACGATGCGCCATTTCCTCACCGAGTTCGACCGCCGCTGGGGCAGCGTCGCCCGCTGGACGATCGCAGCGGGCGCCACCGGCCGCCAACTCGACCGCTGGCGCGAACGGCTCGCCGGCTGACGCCATGGCCATGCGGCACATCGACCACCGCGGCAGCTGGGTCCTCGCCGTCATCGACCGCGACCTCGACCCGCCCCGTGCGGCAGCCTTGATCTCGGCCCGGCTGGCCGACGAACTGCCACCGCGTCACGTCCACGTGATCCGCCGGGACGGACCGGTCTGGCTCCGAGCCCTCGGCTTCGAACCGGGCGCGGTCAGCGGCTTCGAGGTGGATGCCGCATGGTATGCAGACGACATCGCCGGGTGGTGGTGTGACCCCCCGTGCGGGGAGCTGCTCGACCGACTCGCCCCGCTGGGGTGCCCCATCACCACCTCGTGGTCGAGAGCCGGCTGGCGGGCCACGCTGCGAACGGCCAGGCGTCGCCACCATGACGCAGACCTCTTCCTGGCGGTGAGCGGCCGACCGAGGTTCCTGCCGGGACGTCGACGTGGGCCCCGTCCCGAAGCGCTCGTCGCCGGGCCCAACCCGCCCGTCGCCGTACCGCTGCGCCACTGAGCGCCGACTGCTCGTTCAAGGTTCATCCGGCGGCCAAGGTGCGGTGGCCTGGCGTCTACCTGGGTCCGCTGTGCTGTGGCCATGCCGATACGGGAAGACCACCACACACCCGAGGTGCTCGCCGAGGAGGAGCTCTCCGGCTACCTGGCCCTCGCCGCCACCGAGCCCCTCCACGCACTCGCCGACGCCATCATCACCTCGACCCCGGGATTGCGGGTCCTCACGGGCCCCACCGTGGGAACGGCCCGCTACGACGTGCGCGAGCCCGTCGAGGCCATTCGTTTCGGCCTGGTCGAGGTACTCATCACCAACGCCGAGGTCGAGCTCGAGGGCAGTCACGGCTGGGCGACGCGCCTCGGTGACGATCGCGTCGGCACGCTGTCGGCCGCGATCTGCGATGCCGAGGTCCAGCGCAACGGACCGCTCGCCGACAGCGTCCGGGCCCTGTGCGAGCTGGTCCGTGCGGATCTCGCCGAACAGCATGCCCGTCGTTGGGCCGAGCTGCTGCCGACCGTCGTGCACTTCGAGGAGCTCGACCGATGAGCGCTGCGATCGATGCCATCCGCCTGGCCTCGACCGCCAGGCTGCAGGGCTCGGCGTCGACCGTCGTGTTCCGCGTGCTGCTCGAGGCCCTGGCCCGCCCCGGCCGGCCGCTCGAGCTGCCCGAGCTGGCGATGGACCCCCGCCTGCCCAACGCCCTGCTGCTGCCGTTGGCGCTCGCCGATCTCGGCACGTCGTTCTGGGTGCACGGGCTCTACGACGAGCGCGAACGGAAACTCGCCGCCGATGTCGTGCGCGAGGCCACCGGCGCCCGTCTGGCCGCACCCAACGTCGCCACCTTCGTGGTCTGCCTCGACGGCGACCCCTCGGTGCCCAGCCGGGTGCGGATCGGCAGCGAGCTGGCCCCCGAGGCGGGAGTGAAGATGGCCGTGCAGGTCGAGAACTTCGCAACCGGCGCACCGATCAGCATCACCGGCCCCGGCATCGCCGAGGCCTTCATCACCACCGTCGGGCTCGACCGGGCCTTCCTCAAGGCCCTCCGGAACCGCAACCAGCCGCCGGTGGGCATCGACACCTGGGTCTTCGACCGCCACCACCGGGTCCTCGCCCTGCCGCGGTCCACCCGGATCGGTGTCGTCGACGACGTCGCACGCGAAGGAGTGAACTGATGGGCTACGTCGCTGCTCGAGGCGGCACCGAGGCGATCGCGGCGGCCGAGGAACTCGTCCGTCGCAGCCGCTTGAACGCCGACGCCTCGTGGCTGGAGCTCGACCAGCTGACGGAACGGCTCCGCTACCTCAACGACCGGGTCATGGGCGAGGGTGGGCTCTGGGCTCCGCAGCTCGCTGCACGGGCGATCCGCCAGGCGGAGGGCGACGTCATCGAGGCCGCCCACCTGTTGCGGGCGCACCGCTCGACACTACCGCGCCTCTGTGAGCTGATCCCGGCCGATGCCGACGAGCTGCGGCCCCTGCGCCGGATCGTGCCCGCCTTCCGCGAGGTGCCCGGTCCACAGCTGCTCGGCCGCACCCTCGACTACACCGGCCGCCTGCTCGACCTCGGCGACGAGGACCAGGCACGCGCCGCCGCCGCGGCCGCCACCGCCGCGGCGGCGCGTCACCCGGAGGACGACCCGGCCGAGAACGCCGGGGCCACCGAACCTCCGTTCCCCGAACGACTCCTCGACGTCCTGCGACGCACGGACCTCGCCGTGGACCGGCGCCGCGACGACGATCCCGAGCCCACCGACATCTCACAGGTTGCCGTACGGCCCGGTATCGGACGGAGCGCCGTGTTGTCGGTGATGGCCCGGGCCGAGACCGGCGCCCTGGTCAACCTGTGGTACCGCAACATCCTCGGCCCCGACAACCACCTGCACGAGGTGACCCTGGGCGAGGTGCGCCACGGCGAGCTCCCCATCCGCGTGCGCCACCCGCGCACCGGCAACCCCGTGCTCCTCGGCCACCTCCGGGCCACCGAGGTGGAAGCCATCGAGGACCTCGACGGTGCGGACGAGGACCGCACCCGCTTCGACGTCGGCTACGGGCTCGTCGCCGGCCACAACGAGCGCAAGGCCATCGCCATGGCCAACCTCGACATCGCCCTGCACCGCGACCACTCCGACAGCGGGCTCGAACAATCGGTGCTGATGACCACCGACGGCCTCGATGCCAGCGGCTTCCTCGAACACCTCAAGCTGCCCCACTACGTCACCTTCCGCTCCATGATCGAACGAAAGCAGGCCATGCGCACCGATCGCGCCCGCAACGAACGCAAAGGACGCCGGCATCACCCGGCTCCCGTCGTGACACCCGCCGCAGAGCAAGCCGCGGTGCCCGCCGGGGAGGTCACGCCGTGACCCTCCTCGATCCGACCATCTCGCCGGTCGCCCTCCTCGCTGCGGACACCTCGAGCCGTGAGCTCCTCGACGAGTTCTCCAAGCGGGAGATCCGCCGGGCGGTCCTCACTGCGGTCGCGGTGCCCGGCTATCAGGTGCCCTTCGCCAGCAGGGAGATGCCCGTCGCCCGGGGCTGGGGTTCGGGCGGGTTGCAGATCACCCTGGCCCTCGTCGGCCCCGAGGACACCGTCAAGGTCATCGACCAGGGCGAGGACGCCGGGGTCAACGCCGCGAACCTGCGACGGCTCATCGCCGACACCACCGGGGTCGACACCACCACGGTGGCCGGTGAGGCCACCATCGTGCAGACCCGGCACCGCGTACCCGAGGACGCACTCGGCGACGACCAGATCCTGGTGCTGCAGGTCCCGGTACCGGAGCCGCTGCGAGGCGTCGAGCGCGACATGACCGAGTTGCGCCGGATGCACGCCGAAGGCGACTACGCCCGCATGTGGGTGAGCCTCTACGAGGATCTGGTCCGCAACGGCGTCATCACCCAGACCACCGGGTATCCCTGCCTGGTCGGGGGGCGCTATGTCATGGCGACCACGCCGATCCCCCGTTGGGACATCCCGAAGCTGCACCGCAGTGCGCATCTGTCGCTGTTCGGGGCCGGACGGGAGAAGCGCATCTACGCGGTGCCACCGCACACCGACGTCGAGCCGCTCACCTTCGACGACGTTCCCTTCGAGGTCGAACGGACCGAGGGGGCGAGCTGCCACCGCTGTGGCGCCGGCAGCCCGGACAGCGGGGTCGAGTCGTTCCTGGTGGAACTACCCGGCACGGAAGGCGGCCGCTGGGTCTGCAGCGACACCGACTGGTGCAACCGACGTCTCTCGAGCGGGATGGTGGCCCGATGACCCCGGCCCTGCGCGTGGACGGACTGGGCAAGATCTACGGACCCGGCACCACCGCCGATGTCGCCGGCACCGGCCCCGGGTTCAACCGGGTGGTGTCGCCCACCTCCGGCGGGATCGTTGCGGCATGGGACGTTTCCTTCGAGGTCGGACCCGGTGAGGCCCTCGGCGTCATCGGCGAGTCCGGCTCGGGCAAGTCGACGGTGATGCGCTGCATCTGCGGGGACGAGGAGCCCACCACCGGCTCGATCCGCCTGGCCTCGGTCGACGGCGGCGGCACCGACCTGCGCACCTTGAGCCCGGCTCGTCGTCGCGCCCTGCGCGTCGATCGCCTGGCCGTCGTCTACCAGGACCCCGCCGAGGGTCTCGACCTGCGTCTCAGCGCAGGCGGCAACGTGGCCGAACGCCTCACCGCTGCCGGCTGGCGGAACTTCGGCCGGATCCGGGAGCGGGCCTCGGAGCTGATGCTGCGCACCGACGTGCCACTCGACCGCATGGACGACCCGGTGCGGGAGTTCTCCGGCGGCATGCGCCAACGGGTGCAGCTGGCGAAAGCGCTCGCCAACAACCCCCCGGTCGTGCTCCTCGACGAGCCGACCACCGGGCTCGACGCCTCCGTGGCGGCCTCGGTCCTCGACCTCATCCGCGACCTGCTCGAGGAACTCGGCGTGGCCGCCGTGGTGGTGTCCCACGACTTCGCCGTCATCGAGATGCTCACCCAGCGGGTCGTGGTCATGCACCACGGCCGCATCGTCGAGGCCGGGCTGACCGACCAGCTGCTCGAGGACCCCCAGCATCCGTACAGCCAACGACTCGTGGGAGCAGCCCGTGGCTGAGCACCGCACCGTCAAACTCGAGGTGCAGGGTCTGCACAAGAGCTTCGTCCTGCACGCCGTCGACGGCAGACGCATCAACGCCCTCAACGGCATCGATCTCGCTATCCATACTGGTGAGCATGTTGCCCTGGTGGGCAGCAGCGGCGCCGGCAAGTCGACGCTGCTGAAGTCCGTCTACCGGACCTACCTGCCCGACTCCGGCACGGTGACACTGCGCCTGGCCGCAGGTGCCGCCGTCGAGCTGACCGGTCTGGAGGACCGCGAGCTGGTGGCGTTGCGGGTACGGGAGATCGGCTACGTCTCACAGTTCCTGCGTTCCGAGCCGCGCCGCAGCGTCCGCGACACCGTGGCGAGGGCGGGGCGACGCCGCGGCCTCGACCACGATGCCTCCCTGGACGCCGCAGCGGAGATCCTGCGGCGGCTCGGGATCGGCGAGAACCTGTGGCGCAGCTACCCCAGTTTGCTCTCCGGCGGCGAGAAACAGCGGGTGAACCTCGCCTCGGGGATCATCTGCCCGCCGGGCCTGCTGTTGCTCGACGAGCCGGTCTCCGCGCTCGATCCGGCCAACCGGGAATCGGTGCTCGCCCTCATCGCCGAGCTCACCTCATGGGGCACGACGGTGCTCGCGGTCTTCCACGACCTCGACGCCATCGAACGCCTCGCCGACCGGGTGGTGCTCCTCTCCGGAGGCACCGTCGCCGAGTCCGGGCACCCCACCGATGTCCTGCGGACCCTGACCAACCCCCTAGGAGCGATCGCATGAACCTACTCACCCGCCAACCGACGCGGACCACGCTGACCATCGGCGGCGTACGCGCCGTCGTCGACGGACGCCTTCTCGAGGACGCCCGCATCACGGTCGACAACGGCGTCATCGTCGAGGTCGCCAGCGGAACCCGGCTCGGCGCCGACGCCGTCGACGGGCGCGGCGCCTTCCTGCTCCCCGGCCTCATCGATACCCATACCGATGGGTTCGAACGGGAGCGCCAGCCCCGCCAGACCGCCACCTTGGACACCGCCTTCGCGTTGCGCTCCTTCGAGGCACGCCTCGCGGGTGCCGGCATCACCACGGCGTTCCACGGCGTGGGATTCGACGACCGGGCCGACCACTTCCGTTCGCTCGAGGTTGCTGCCGAGCTGTGGCAGGCCATCGCCGAGCGCCGTCGAGCGGGCGGCGCTCCGGTGGACCACCGGGTGCTCTACCGCCTCGAGGCCCGTACCGTCGACGGCTTCGAGGCCATGCGGGCCTGCCTGGACCGCGAGGACAGCGACGGGCCGCGGCCGCTGGTCTCCTTCGAGGATCACACCCCCGGGCAGGGTCAGTACCGCGACGTACGCCGCTACGTCGAGGCCATGTCCGACGACGAGCTCATCACCGCGACGTCGCGCGAGGAGCGGGTGGCGCAGATCCTCGCCGCCGCCGAGTCGACCCGGGAGCTCGCCGAGCGCAACCGGGAACGGGTGGGCGATCTGGCTCTCGCCGGAGCGGTGACGGCGCTGGCCCACGACGTCGAGGACGCCGAGGGCATCACCCACGCAGCGGACTGGGGGGCGGCGATCGCCGAGTTCCCGCTGACCGTCGAAGCCGCCCGCCGGGCGCGTGAGCTGGCCATGCCCGTCGTCAGTGGCGGTCCGAACGCCCTGCGGGGGCTGTCGCATTCCGGCAATGTCGCCGCCCGCGATCTCATCACCGCCGGTCTGTGCACCGTCCTGGCGAGCGACTACCTGCCCACCTCCCTGCTCGCGTCGGTGTGGCTGCTCACCCGCAACCATGTGGTGAGCTTGCCGCAGGCCGTCGCCCTGGTCACCAGTGGGCCGGCCGCTGCGGTCGGACTCGACGACCGCGGCGTCATCGAGGTCGGCCGGCGGGCCGATCTCATCCTCGTCGTCGACGACTATCCCTGGCCCCGGGTCGTGGCCGTCAACAGCGCCGGGTGCAACGACCCGGCCTTCACCGATCCGAGCGCAGCATGAGCGCCTCCACGGCAGCCGGTGGCGTGCGGGACATCGGCGCGCTCCTCGCCCTGTTCGAGCGTCCTGCCGCACAGCGGATCTACACCGAGTCCGTCACCCAGGCCGAGCACGCCCTGCAGTGCGCCGCGCTCGCCGAGGCGAGCGATGCCGGCGATGCGCTCATCGCCGCGGCGCTGTTGCACGATGTCGGCCACCTCCTCACCGTCGAGGAGACCGAGATGGCAACCCCACCAGGCACCGATCGGCACCACGAAGCAGTCGGAGCCGCCTACCTCGGCCGCTGGTTCGACAACGAGGTCACCCGCCCCGTCGCCCTGCACGTCGCTGCGAAGCGGTACCTCTGCGGCACCGACGCACGATATGGGGCCACCCTCTCACCGGCCTCGGTGCACAGCCTGCAGCTGCAGGGAGGCCCGATGAGCCGCCAGCAGTGCGATGCCTTCCGCTCCGCGCGCGGCTGGGTGTCCGCAGTCGAGCTGCGCCGCTGGGACGACGAGGCGAAATGCCCCGGTGCAGCGACGCCGGACTTCGAACGCTACCGACCACTCCTCGTCGGTCTGCTGAGCCGCCGCCGCTGATCCCCACAACGGCGGCGTTGCCGGCCCGGCCCGCTCCCCCACCTCTCCCGGGTGGAGCGGGCCGGGCCGGCTCGCGTCAGCCCGGATCCCCGCGATCCGTCAGTCCGACAGGTCGCTGACCAACAGCCGGAACACGTCGGCCCGCATCCAGGCGGTCGACAGCTCGAGCGGCGCGCCCGCATCGAGGCCGTTGACGGACTGCACCCACCACGCCGGCTCGAGCCGTGCCCGGCCGAAGAGCACCGCAACCTCCTCCGGTGGGTACTCGAGCGCCACGCGGAACGTCTGACGGCGATACGGTCCGCCACCCCCGCCCCCCTCGACGACCGCCGCAAGGCTGCCGGACTCGAACAGCCGCGCCACCAGATCCTCCACCGGAGGCGGGCACAACCACGAGCTGCCGACCACGACGACCTCATCGCCCAGCGTCCGCTCGCGGCGCAGTCGCGTCAGCGGCGTACCGGCCTCGACACCCAGCGCCTCGCACGCCTCGGCCGGTGCTGCGAGGTCCTCCTCGACCGAGCGAACCAGAGAGCGAAACACCATACCTGGTCGTATGCTCCCGGACCGCTCAACACCGTCGCTGAGCGACGCGTGCACCCGCCGATCGATCCGGTACGGGATCCGCCGGGTCACCAGGCGGTTCGACCCCGGCACCAGCTCCACCGCATGACGCTCGAGCAGCAACTCCAGGCCGGCGGCCGCGGCGAACAGGTCGAGGCCGCACAGCCGGGCCAGCTCGTCGAGTGGGGGAACGGGCGTGCCCGGCTGCGCGGCACCGATCAGCACCGCAAGCGCGGCATCGTGCGGGAGCCCGCCGAAGGCCACGGCCACGTCAGATCAGCCGCACCCGCAGCCAGTCCGAGAAGCGTTCGATCACGAACACGACGACGAAGATCACCATCAGGATCCCGCCCGTCTCCTCGAACCGTTGGGTCTGCAGGTAGTTCGACAGCAGGGCCCCGATCCCACCCGCACCGACGATGCCGAGGACCGCCGAGTTCCGGATGTTGATGTCGAGGATGTACAGCCCGTTGCCGACCAGCGCCGGCACGAACTGCGGCGTCACGCCGGTGGCGGTGTCCTGCATTCGGCTCGCACCCACCGACCGCACGCCATCGCGCGGGCCGGACGGAACATCCTCGATGGCGTCGGCGAAGAGCTTGCCGCCGAACCCGATGACGCCGAGGGCAAGGGCGACCACGCCGGGCACCAGGCCAAGGCCCATCGCCACCACCAGCACCACCGCCACGATGAGCTCGGGGACCGCCCGAACCAGCACCAGCAGCATCCGGGTCGACTGGTACACCACACGGTTCGGCGCCACATTGCGTGCCGCGAAGTAGGACAGCGGCAGGGCCAGTGCGACACCGATCGTCGCTGCGGCGAACCCGGTGGCGACCGTGTCGAAGAGCGCCTTGCGGACGAAAGGGTTCCACCAGTCGAAGACCGGCGTATTGGTGTCGAAATCGAACGGCAGCAGGCGCCGCGCCACATACCAGACCGACGGCAGCTGACCCGACTGCGGTGCGCCGAACTGCGGACGGAGGCCGTAGAAGAAGCTGCGGATGCTCACCGCGGTCACCAGATAGCTGGCATAGAGCAGGCCCGCCGACACCACCACGAACGCCACGAGCCGCTTGCGATAGGCGTCCAGAGGAGGACGCAGTCTGTCCGGGTCGAGCGCGGTCACGCGCAGCGGCTTGCGACCGCTCGTCGCCTCAGCGGCCAGCAGGGCCTTCCGCACCCGGTTGGACAGCTGGTCCACCAGCAGCACGGCGAGCACCGTCGCGCAGACCACCCCGAGCGCCAGATCCCATCTCAGGTTGCCGGTGTAGAGCACGAACAGCGAGCCGACGCCACCCGCCCCGACCAGGCCCAGCACCGTCGAGGCCCGGAAGTTGATGTCGAGACGGAACAGGATCGTTCCCAGGAACGACGGCACCACCTGCGGAAAGATCCCGGTCGACATCTGCTGCAGCCAGCTACCGCCCTGCGCCGCGATGGCCTCACGGGGGCCGGGATCGGACTGCTCGATGGCATCGGCCATCAGCTTGCCGATCATGCCGATGGCATGGAACCCGATGGCCAGAATGCCCGGCAACGGCCCGATCCGGTACACCCGCACGAACACGAAGGCGAAGATCACGTCGGGCACCGTGCGGGAGAAGGCGATCAGACCCCGCGCCACGAGGCGCACCACCGGGTGCGGGGTGGTGTTGCGCGCCGCCAGGAACGCCAGCGGCACGCTGCACACGGTGGCCAGGAACGTTCCGGCCACCGCAATGAAGAACGTCTCCATCACCTTCTCGAACAGCAGCCCGGGTTGCGTCACCCGGGGCGGCAGCGCCCCTGGGCGTAGCGAAGTTCCGAACAGGAAGTTCGCCACCTTGGTGCGGCTCTCCTGCCCGAAGACGGTGGCCACATCCCAGATGCCCGTTCGCCAGATGGCCCAGCCGGCCAGTGCGGCGAGCACCACGGCCGAGGCCGTCAACTCCTTGCGACGGCGATCCCACGGTGGCCGCAAGGCCACCCGGTCGGACGCGCCCGGGACCCGCAGGCGCGATGGTTGGATGACGGTCATGCCGGTACCGCCCGGTATTCCGCCCGCTTCTCACCGTCGGGGTCGAGCCGGGTGTACACCTTCATGACCTCCTCGGTGCTGAGACCCGCGGCGTCGCGGTCGAGCACCACCTTGCCGTCACGCATGCCCACCATCCGCTGGGCCCAGCCGAGGGCCAGCTCGACCTGGTGCAAGGAGGTGACCACCGTGAGACGGTCCTCGGAGGTGACCCGGAACAGCACCTCCATGACCTGACCGGAGATCTCCGGGTCGAGCGAGGCCACCGGCTCGTCGGCGAGCACGATCTTCGGTTGTTGCATGAGGGTCCGGGCGATGGCCACGCGTTGCTGCTGGCCGCCGGAGAGGGTGTCGGTGCGCTGAAAGGCCCGGTCGGCGAGCCCGACACGGTCGAGCTGCTCCCAGGCCTGGCGCCGCAGCGACTGCGAGTAGGTCATCACCCCGTAGCGGGGACCGCGCAGCCGCCCCAGCGCACCGGAGAGGACGTTCTCCAGTGCGCTGAGGCGACCCACGATGTTGAACTGCTGGAACACGAACCCGACGTCGCGTCGGACCCGGCGCAGCTCGGATCGTCCGGCACGGCCGAGGTCACAGCCGAGCACCTCGACCTGCCCGCTGGTCGGCTCGTGCAGCCGGTTCAGGTGACGCAACAGCGTCGACTTCCCCGAGCCGGACAGGCCGATGATGACCAGGAGCTGGCCGGCCGGCACCTCGAGGCTGATGTCGTCGAGGGCGACGACGCGCCCCCCGTCGAACTCCTTGCGGAGCTTGGTGATGCGGATCGCGGGTTCGTTCATCGCCGTCTTCCTGTCTCAGTCGTCGTTGGGCTCGTTGCCGGGGATCGGGATCAGGAACGTCGGATCAGGTGAGCTTGCACTTGGCGGACTTGGTCTGCTCGCACACCTTGCGCACGCCGTCGTAGAGGCTGTCCTTCACTGCGCCGTACTTGCTGGCGTCCTCGTCACCGATATTGCACTTGTCCTTGCTCGGGCAGAACCCCATGGCGACATAGGTGTCGACGTTGACCTTCTCCATGAACACCTTGGTGATGGCGTCCTGCAACGTCTGGGGCAGCTTCTTCTGCATCGCCACCGGACCGTTCGGGATGGCCGGGCTCTTCCAGACGATCTTCACGTCGGCCTTCTCCGGGTTGATCGTCTCCTTCTCCACCGTGTCGACCACGCCCTTGATGTCGCCCTTCTGGATGAGCTGCGAGGTGAGCATGGTGTCGAAGACGAAGCCGGCCTCACAGGTACCGTTGGCGACGGAAATCGCCGAGGCGTCATGTCCACCGGCGAAGGTGCCCTTCACCCCGGTCTCGGGATTGATGCCCACCTCGAGCAGCCCGGCCGAGGGGAACAGGTAGCCCGACGTCGACGCGGCGTCGACGTAGCACACCTTCTTGCCTGCGAAGTCCTTGAGCGACTTGATCGAGTCGTTCTTCGCCCCGGTGATGCCGTACGCGCGGTAGGAAGGCTCCTTGCCCTCCTTGGTGGCAATACCGATCGGTACGATCTGGGCGCCGTTTCCGGTGGCGATGACGTAGGCGAACGGACCGAACTGTGCGATCTCGACGTTTCCGGCGATCATGGCCTCGATGACGGCGCTGTAGTTGGTGGCGAAGGTGAACTCCACCGGGATACCGAGTTCCTTCGAGAGGATCTCGGCCATCGGCTGGTAGCGCTCGACCTGTGCCTTCTGTTCCGAGCTGGGAACAGCCACGAACCGCAGCTTCTTCGGCCAGTCCTTCTTCGGATCCGCAGTCGTGCTCGGCGCAGCGGCTTCCTTCGCAGCAATGGCGGAGGTCGCCGGTGCGGCGGCACTCTCGCTGCTGCCGTTGTCGTCACTCCCGCACGCAACGGCGAGCAACGCCAGCGCCAGCGCCGCTGCGACGGCCAAACGACGTGAACGTTTCCGGGGCATCTGCTTCTCCATGTTCATCTGTTCGGTCTGTTCGGTCTGTTCGGTGGAACGGAACGGAACCTAAGAGGCCCGGGCGACGGCCCGACGACGGCCGTCTGTCCGCCAAGCGAACGACGGGCGAACCCTTGCCACCCGCTTCAGCGCTGCGCCTCGAGGACCGTTCGCACCACGTCCTCGGCGAGCGGGGCTGACGCCGCGACCACTGCGCTCCATCGGCGGGTGATCTCGGTGGTGAACTCGAGCGACCGTCCGTGCAGGTCGACCACCACGCCGCCGGCCGCCTCGACCAGGACCACCGCCGCCGCCACGTCGACATACCGATGGGTATCACTACCGGCATCGAGGCTGGCGTCGAGGACGCCCGCCGCCACCCAGGCGGCCTCCAGCGCGGAAGAACCCAGCACCCTCGTTCGATCGGCGCGTGCCGCCACCGCGAGAAAGCCCCGGCTGTCGGCCTTCGGGCGGATCATGGATACCAGGGCACCGTCGAGGGTCCGGCGGCCGGTGGTGCGCATCGCTGCAGGCCCGCCGCGTCGGGCGTGCCACCAGGACCCCCCGTCCAACCAGTACGTCAACGCCTCGGTGAGCACCCCGTCGAGCGACAGTGCTCCGGTGAACGCCGCGAGCGGCAGCCCGGCCGCAGCATTCCCGGTGCCGTCGACGGGATCGATGACCAACGTCAACGCCGAGCCATGGTCCACGAACCCGCATTCCTCGCTCAGCACGTTCACGCCAAGCGGTTGCACCGCCTCGAGGATGGCATCCTCGGCCAGGCGGTCGAGGCGTGAGGTCGGGGTACCGTCCGCGCCATCGCCCACCGTCTCGATGAGCGCCGCCCGGCCCGCCTCACGGCGCGCCCGATGGACCGCCGACACGGCGGCAACGGTGGCCGAGCGCAAGACCGGGTGCACTGCGGCGGGTAGGTCCGGCAGGTCCGGCAGGTACTGCGCAGGGTCGAGCGTGGCGGCGGGAAGGGGGTCACGTTGTCGGGCCATGCCCGGAGTTGACCATCGGCTGCCCCCACCCGGCGATGGTCCGGCCGAGAGTTCGCCGAAGTTCCATGAGCCGTTCACCCCTCCGGCATCTCCCGGCGAGAAACCTACCGGTATGGTCGGATGCCCATGGAGCGCGTCGAGCTGATCCTGTACGCCACGCCGACCGGACGGTTGGCCGACCAGTGCGCCCACTTCTTCCGCCAGGCCCACGACCTCGGCCCGACCGAGGCCCAGACCTACCCGCCGCACTGCAGCCTCACCGGGTTCTTCCGGCGTCACCGACACGACGTCGACGGGGCGACGGCGGAGGTCGTGGCCGTGCTCGCCGGGCACGGAATCGGCCCGGACGGCAGGGTCGAAGCGGACGAGGTCGTCATCGACGGACCACTGGCGCACGGCAGCTGGGTCGGTCTCGGTCTGCGTTCGGGCCGCCTCGAGCGCATCGCCGCCGACTTCGCCACCGCCCACCGGCACGACCCGGCGACCGGCGACGACCCCATCCGCCTCAAGTCGTGGCTCCACCTCAGCCTGGCCTACGGCGAGGTCCTGGCCTCCGGTCCTCCCTCCCCGCAGCCGGTTGAGCCGGCGGCGTCCATCGAGCCGTACCGGCAGCTCGCCACGACGGTGATCGATCCGACCCTGCGCGCCGACTGGGAGGTCGCCCTGTGGCAACGGCACCCCGGCGGCCGGTGGGAGCGTCTCTCCCCCTCACGCCGGGCGTGAGCGCTCACCCGGCGGCTTCGACCCGTCGGAATCGCGCCGAAGCTTGGTCCGACGTTCACCTGTCGTTCACCTCGTTCATCGATGGGCGTTACCTGCGGTCCCTAACTTCGCCGCCGTAAGAAGGTAAGAGCCCGCAAGAGGAGCAAGTGTGAGCGCGAAACGTCGATCCGGAATGTTGGCAGGCCTGTTGGCCCTGAGCGTCGTTTCGGTGGCGTGCGGGGGCAGCGATGCCGAGGAGGCATCGTCGACCACGGCGAAGTCCGCGACCACGGAGGCGGCCAAGGCCACCACGACGGTCAAGGCCGTCGAGAAGCTGACCGGCAAGATCAACATCTCCGGCAGCTCGACCGTGGAGCCGATCACCCAGCGGGTCAAGGAGCTGTTCAACGAGGACCAGAAGGCCGTGGAGATCACCGTCGCCGGTCCGGGTACCGGTGACGGGTTCAAGGTCTTCTGCAAGGGTGAGACCGACATCTCCAATGCCTCCCGGCCCATCAAGGCCGAGGAAGCCGAGGCGTGCAAGGGTGCCGGCATCGAGTTCGTCGAGCTCAAGATCGGCTACGACGGCATGACCGTGGTGACCAGCCCGAAGAACACCGCCGTGACCTGTTTGAGCACCAGTGACCTGTACGCCCTGATCGGGCCGGAGTCCGAGGGCATGAAGACCTGGGCCTCGGCCCAGGCCCTCGCCACCGAGCTGGGCTCGACCAGCAAGTTCCCCGACGCCCCGCTGTCCATCACCGGCCCGGGTGCCGAGTCCGGCACCTACGACAGCTTCATCGAGCTGGCCATCACCCCGACGGCCACCAAGCGCGTCGCCGCCGGCAAGCTGGAGAAGGGCAAGGAGAAGACGATCCGCAAGGATTACAACCCCTCCGCCGACGACAACGTGATCGTCAAGAACATCGAGGGCACCGCCACCTCACTGGGCTGGGTGGGCTTCGCCTTCGCCGAGGAGCAGGGCAACAAGATCCGCGAGATCAAGGTCGACGGCGGCAAGGGCTGCGTCGAGCCCACTCCTGCGACGATCGGGGACGGCACCTACCCGCTGTCGCGGTCGCTGTATGTCTACGTGAACAAGAAGAAGATGGCCGAGAGCCCGGCACTGAAGGGCTTCGTGGACTACTACCTCGCTGACGGCTACGACGCCGTCGAGGAAGTCGGCTACGTGCCGCTGCCGGAGGCCGAGCTGGCCAAGACCGCAGCGGCCTGGAAGACCGCTCGCGGCTGACCGGTCGGAAGCCGAGCGGGAGGACCTCCCATGAGGACCCGGGGAACGGACCATGTCCGCCC
>CAIXPF010000020.1 GCA_903921205.1 uncultured Acidimicrobiia bacterium
ATCGCCACGAGCACCTCCCGGGCCACGGCGCGGGCCCGGTGCACGCCCACCGACACCGGCACGGAGCCTTCGACCATACCGCTGAGCATGTCAGCGACGCGCATCACCGGCACCACCACGACGACGGCCCGGCCGGGTGACCTCGGGCAGGTCCGCGGGCTCTAGGCTGGCGGGGCCGTGTCCCGGATGGCCGGCGCAGGGGGTCGGAGATGTCCACACGGGGAACGGCGCGTTCGGCGGGTCCGAGCTACCAGTCGGTGATCGCCGAGGACCCGACGCCACCGCCGGCGTCGTTGCGGGTGGAACAGTTCGACTGGCCCGGTGACACCCGGGTCGACCGGCGCCGCTACACCTCCCGGGAGTTCGCCGCTCTCGAGGCGGAACACCTGTGGCCCAAGGTGTGGCAGATGGCCTGCCGGCTCGAGCACCTTCCCGAGGTCGGTTCGTTCGTCACCTATGAGGTCGCCGACGTCGGTCTGATCGTGGTGCGCACCGGGGCCGACACCATCAAGGCGTTCCACAACTCGTGCCTGCACCGGGGGACCACGCTGGCCGAGGGCGAGGGCCGGGTCGGGGTGTTCCGGTGCCCGTTCCATGCATGGTCGTGGAACCTCGACGGGACGCTGCGCACCATCCCCGCCGAGTGGGATTTCGGTCATGTCGACCCGGCGTCCATGGCCCTTCCGGAGGCCGCGGTGGCGCTGTGGGGCGGGTTCGTGTTCGTCAACCCCGATCCGCAGGCTGAACCGTTCGAGCACTACAGCGCCCCGCTCGCCGAGCACTTCGCCGAGCATCCGCTCGACGACCGCTACCTGTTCGCGCACGCCGGACGCATCATCGAGGCGAACTGGAAGGCGACGCTCGAGGCGTTCCTCGAGACCTACCACGTCGCCGCGACCCACCCGCACACGGTGCGTTTCGCCAACGACAACGAGAGCCAGACGGACACCCTCGGCCCCAACCTCACCCGCATGCTCGAGGCCACCGGGGTGCCGATCAGCGCCCTGATCGGCAAGGTCTCCGACCGGGAGATCGCCGAGAAGGCCCAGCGCGTGCTGCCCCGCCGCTACCAGCAACCGGTCCCTGACGACGTACGGGCCCGCACGTTCCTCGCCGAGCGGATGCGCGAAGGCCTCTCGGAGTTGTGGGCGGTGGATCTGTCGGGCCTGTCCGAGGCGGAGCTGCTCGATACCGACCAGTACCACCTGTTCCCCAACTTCTTCCCGTGGCTCGGGGTGTACCTGCCCATCGCCTACCGGTTCCGGCCCTGGGGCGACGACCCGCAGCGCAGCCTGATGGAGATCATGGTCCTGCACCCCAAGCCCACCGACGGCCGCCCCTACGAGACGGCCTCGTTCCAGCTGCTGCAGGCCGACGAGAGCTGGAGCACGGCCCGGGGGCTCGAACAGCTGGGCATGGTCTTCGACCAGGACACCGACAACCTGGTGCGGGTGCAACGGGGGTTGCGTTTCGGCCGCCGGGACGAGGTCACCCTCGGGGACTACCTGGAGATCCGCATCCGGCACTATCACCACCGCCTCGACCGCCAACTCGGCCTGAGCTGAGTTGGCGGGCATGCGCATGACGAGCCGGCACGGCAACCCACGTCCACAACCGGCGATTGCCGGGGGAGGCCCGCCCCGATGATGGCTGGTCTCACCGACATCGTGATAGCGGTGGTCGACGCGATCGGCTACCTCGGGGTGGCGCTGCTGGTGGCCCTCGAGAGCATCTTCCCGCCCATTCCCTCCGAGGTGGTCCTGCCGCTCGCCGGTTTCGTCGCCGGACGCGGCGAGGCCTCCCTGGTCGGCATGGTGGTCGCCGCCACCGTGGGATCCGTCGTGGGGTCGTGGGTGCTCTACGGCCTCGCCGCCTGGGTCGGCCCGGTCCGGCTGCACCGGTTCGTGGCCCGCTACGGCCGCTGGTTCCGCCTGACCGAGGACGACCTGGCGCGGGCCGAGGCCTGGTTCGACCGCCGTTCGGGCAGCGCCGTGCTGCTGGGGCGCTGCGTGCCGTTGATTCGCTCGCTCGTGTCGATCCCCGCCGGTTTCCGCCGGATGCCGTTGGTGCGCTTCACCCTGTACAGCGCGGCGGGCAGCTTGGTGTGGAACGGCGCGCTGGTGGGTGCCGGCGCGCTGCTCGGCGACCGCTGGGAGCGGGTCGGCGATGTCGTGGGCCTGTTGCAGGCGGCGGTGGTGCTGCTGCTGATCGCCGGCGTGGCGTACGTGGCTTGGCGGCGCTGGTTGCGCCCGGCGCTGGCGGCAAGGGGCGACCTGCCGCCGGGCTCGCCGGACTGACGGCTCAGCCGGCGGGGGGTCGGCTGACCACGCAGAACTCGTGGCCCTCGGGGTCGGCCATCACCGTGGCCAGGAAGCCCAGGTGCCCGCCGCCGGGCCGGCCGAGCACGGTGGCGCCGAGCGCCTCGAGGCGGGTCACCTCGGCCTCGTGATCGCGGGCGAACAGATCGAGGTGGGCGCGGTTCTTGACCTGCTTGGCCTCGGGGACCCGTTGGATGGTGAGGTGGTTGAGCGGCCGCCCGACCGGCGACTCGGAGAGCGTGACGTAGGGGTTGCCGTCGCCCACCCGCTTGGTGAAGCCGATCGCCGCCTGCCAGAAGTCGGCGATGCGCACCGCGTCGCTGCAGTCCATGGTCAGGCCGATGGCGGTGATGGTGCCTGCGTCGGAAGCATTGTCGTCCACGGTGGCAGCGTAGTGCCGGTCCCTGCGGGCGCTCAGGTCGGTACGACGTCCTCGACCGGGGCTGGGGTGGTGGCTGCCCGGGTGAGCACGGCGAGTGCCACGAAGGCCACGACCAGGCCGAGGACCTGCAGCGGCACGATCGACTCGCCGAGGAAGATGACCCCGGCGATGGCCGCACCGACGGGTTCGCCCTGCAGCAGGATCCCCGAGGTCGACAGCGGCACGTACGCCTGCGCCCAGGCCAGCAGGCCGTGTCCGAGGCTGCCGGGGATCACCGCGAGGGCTATCAGCCAACCCCAGCCGTGATCGGGTGGACGCAGGCCCTGCTCGGTGAACAGCACCATGAACGGCACCAGCGACAGCGCGGCGACCACGGCCATGCACAGCAGGTACTCGATCGTGCCCACCCCCTGGCGGGCCTGCTTGCTGGCGAAGAGGTAGCAGACCCAGATGCCGATGGCGGCGATGGCCATGCCGAAGCCGAGCGGGGTTGTGCCGCTCGCTGCGAAGCCGGGGACCACGAACAGCACCACGCCACCGACCGCGCCGGCGGCGCACCACAGGGCCTTGGCGGTGATGGTCTCGCCGAGGAACCGGCCACCGACGACGAGCGTCAGGACGGGGGTGAGTGCCGAGGTGACGGTGGCGATGCCGACGCTGGCATGGCGCAGCGCCTCGAACCACACCGCCAGGTTGATCCCGAACAGCAGCCCACCGAGCAGGGAACGCCGCAGCATCAGCAGGGTGATCCGTTTGCGGGTCACCAGTGCGATGGCGCCGAAGATCGCCGAGACCAGCAGCAGCCGCCAGAAGGCCACCACGACGCCGGGAAGATCGGCGTTCTTGGCGATCACCCCGGCAGAGGACCAGCAGGCCGTGGCGGCCAGCACGGCGAGGACGCCGAGCGAACCCTTGGAACGCGGCTCCTGAGCTGTGTCATCGGTCACCGCGCAACGCTAACACCCGCCCCGGAACGACGCCGGGGATGACCCGGCCCGGTCGTGTCTCAGTCGGTGAGCAGCAGATCGCGCAGGCGCTGCACGGTGGCGTCGTCGATCCCGATCGCCGCTGCGGCACCGTGCCAGCCGCCGTGGGTGGCGTGCACCGACTCGACGAACCCGATCACCGCATCGGTCGGCGCCTCGAACGCCGCGAGGGGCCGGCCGGCCAGGATGCGCTCGGCGTCGGGCCGGGCCTGGATCTTGGCCAGTGCCCGCGCCATGTTCTCCTGCGACAGGGCGTAGTCGGCGATAATCGTGTCGTCGTCCACCCCGAGCACGCCGAGCAGCAGCGCCGCAGCGACCCCGGTGCGGTCCTTGCCCGCTGCGCAGTGGAAGACCAGGGGATGGTTCGCCGGATCGGTGAGCAGCGTGAACAGCTCCGCGAGGGCCGGGCCGCCCTTCTCGAGCATCTTCAGGTAGCCCTTCGCCGCCGGAGGCCGGATGTCGCTGGCGTGGCGCGCGACCCGGGTCTCGTCGATCATCGGCAGGTGATGGCGGGTGACGCCGACCTCGGCGAGGCGGGCCACGTGCGTCGGGTTCCCGCCACCCTCCTGGTGGCCGTACTCGAAGCCGGTGCGCAGGTCGACGGTGGTGCGCAGGCCGACCTCGTCGCGCAGCACCTGCACGTCCTGCTCGGTCAGCCGCAGGGCGTCGGAACGGAACACCCGACGCCAGCGGACATGGCGACCGTCCGTGGTCCGGTAGCCGCCGAGGTCGCGGAAGTTGCTGGGTCCGCTCAGGCCGGGGTCGCGCTCCATGTCCGGAAGGCTGCCCGCATCCCGGCCCGGGGGGCAAGTGCGACCGGACCCGGACCCGGTGGGCGCACCGGGCCCGGTGGCTGCGGTGGGCCGTTGCGGTGGCGGCTAGAACGTCTGCGACGCCGGTGACGGCGCCCTGTCGTCCGAGGAGGCTGAGATGTCCCAGCGTGTGGTCCCGGTGTCACCGGCCCGTCGAGGCCGAACGACGAGCGGGCTGAGCCGATGAGCGCGTCGGTGGAGGGCGGCGAGCACGATCCCGTCGCCGAGCTGCACGAGCGGGCGCAGCGGGTCCGCACCGAGCTCGGGGGTGCCGCCCGGGTGGCCCGGATGCGGGCCGAGGGCGTCCCGACGATCCGCGACCACATCGCTGCGGTGCTCGATCCGGGCAGCTTCCGTGAGCTCGGCACCTTCAGCCGCTCGATGCGGCTCGAGGACCGGGCCGACACCCCCGGCGACGGCAAGGTCGGCGGCGAGGGCACCATCGACGGCCGCCCGGTGGCGGTCGGCGGCGACGACATCACCGTGAAGAAGGGCTCGAGCGCCATCGTCGGCAGCAGGCGGATGGAGCGGCTGTTCCACCGGGCGCTGGAGCGGGGGATGCCCTACGTGTACTTCGGGGAGACCGGCGGCGGCCGCATACCCGACCTGATCGGGGCCGAGGGGATCTCCGACGTCGCCCCGTCCCCGGCCATCGCCTCCCGGCGTCGCAAGATCCCCATGGCCAGCATGATCGTGGGCCAGAGCTTCGGTGGCTCGTCGTTCCAGGCGGCGTTCTCCGACTTCGTGGTCCAGGTACGCGGGTCGGTCATGGCGGTGACGTCACCCCGGGTCTTCGAGATCGCCACCGGCGAGGTGGTGGGCTTCGAGGAGCTCGGCGGGGTCGACGTGCACGCCCGGCACACCGGCCAGATCGACCTCGGGGTCGACAGCTTCGCCGAGGGCTACGAGGCAGTGCGGCGTTGGCTGTCGTACCTGCCCTCGAACGCCTGGACCGCGGCGCCGCGCAGCGACCACCGGGCCGAGCTCGGGCCCGACGCCTCGCTGGCGGCCCTGGTACCGGCCCAGCGGCGGCGGGGCTACGACATGCGCCGGTTCTGCCAGGCCCTGCTCGACCCGGGCTCGTTCTTCGAGCTGCAGCCGCTCTACGCCCGCAACCTGACCGCCGGCTTGGGCCGCCTCGACGGCTTCCCGGTGGGCGTCATCGCCAACAACCCGATGTTCAACGCCGGTGTGCTCGACCCGGAGGCCTGCCGCAAGGCCATCCGCCTGATGTGCCTGTGCGACGCCTTCAACCTGCCGGTGATCTTCCTGATGGACGTTCCCGGGTTCATGGTCGGCAAGTCCGTCGAGCACGACCGGATCCTGTCGCTGGCGATCCGTCTGGTGGAGGCGCTCGCCAACCTGTCGACCCCCAGCCTCACCGTGACCATCCGCAAGGGGTTCGGCCTGGCCTTCCCGGCGATGAACGGCTCGGGGATGGGGGCGTCGGGTCTGTACTCGTGGCCCGGGGCGGAGATCGGGTTCATGGATCCCGAGGTGGGCGTCAACGTGGCCTTCGCCGCCCGGCTGGCGGGGTTGTCTCCCGAGGACGCCCGGGCGGAACGCGACCGCCTCGTCGCCGAGATCGGCGGCGCCACCACGCCCTACGAGGCGGCCGGCACGATGCGCATCGACGAGGTCATCGACCCGGCCGACACCCGGCGGGTGCTCGTCGAGGACCTCCGCCAGCTCGAGGGCCGGCGCATCCCGCCGCCCGAACAGCGACCGCTCAGCTACTGGCCCACGGTGTGACCAGGGCGGTGCCGGCCCTGTGCCGGCGCCGCCGCCGGTCACCCCGCAGGGTCAGGACTCGCGGGGTGCCACGATGGTCGAGGTGCCCTGGGCGACCGCCACCAGGCGTCGCCGCGGCTCGCCGCCGCCCTCGACGGGAACGAGGTTCTCCACGTCGATGCGGATCACCGCGAGGCGCTTGCTCATCGACACGATCTGCGCCGTGGCCTCGACCCGCCCGGAGGTGACCGGGGCCAGCAGGTTGATCTTGAACTCGGTGGTCGCAGCCCACGACCGGGGCGGCATCACCGGGTACATCACCACGCCGAGGACATGGTCGACGAGGGCACTGATGCAGCCGCCGTGGATGTTGCCGATCATGGTGACGATCTCGTCGGTCACGTCGAAGCCGGCCACCAGCCGGCCGGCGGTGAACTCGGTGGCGACGATGCCGAGATAGGCGTCGATGCCCTTGCGCCCGCGCTTGCCGAGGACCTTCTCGGTCCAGGCCTGGTCGAAATGCTCGAAGGTCACTGCGTCAGCCATGGGCGCACGTTATCGCCGGGGCTGGGGCGGTCGGCCCGTCAGCCGTTCGGCAGGACCACGCCGTGCACCGGGACCGCACCCTCGGCCTCCCCGGCGAGCCGGGCGATGAGTTCCTCGGCGCCGTCGAGTCCGACGGTCTCACGGGGCAGCTGTTCGAAGGGGAAGCGCCGCGACCCCAGCAGCCGCAGCGCCTGCTCGTAGGCCGGGTAGTCGACCCCGAGGGTGCCGAGCACGGTGAGCTCCTTGTACACGATGTGGTCGGGGTCGAAGCCGGGGGTGTTCGCGCCGGCCCCGCGGGTACCGGCCAGCACCACCCGGCCACCGGTGGTCGCCAGCTTGATCGCCTGGGCGAACGCCGCCGGCGCCTTGGCCGTCACGTCGACCACCACGTCGGCGCCGCGGAAACCGGCCTGGCGCAGGGCCCGCACCGGGTCGGTGGTGGACACGTCGACCGCGAGGTCGACCCCGAAGGCCTTGGCCTGCTCGAGCCGGGGCAGGTCGCGCGGGCCGAGCCCGGTCATCAGCACGAACGAGGCGCCGGCGTCCTTGGCCGCGGCTGCGACGGACAGACCGCGGATGCCGGGGCCGAGCACGGCCACGACCTCACCGGGCTGCAGGTCGGGCACGGTCACCCCCCAGCGGATGCCCGCACCCAACGGGTTGAACGCGGTGGCGACGGCCGGGTCGAGGCCGGCCGGGACGGGCAGCACCAGCGCATCGGGGTGCAGGTACAGGTGGGTGGCGTACCCGCCCCACAGACCGGGGGCCTCCTCCGAGGAGATGAAACCGTAGAAGTGGCGCACCCCGTGGCGCACGCAGCGCCGGTACTGCCCGGCGAGGCACGCGTCGCACGCCCGGCACGACAGGAACACCTCGACCGCCACCCGGTCACCGACGGCGACACCCCAACGTGCTGCGGCGGACGGGCCGACCGCCTCGATGGTGCCGACGATCTCGTGGCCGGGGATGTACGGGTACGCCGCGCTGATGTGACCGGACCATTGCTCGTGGTCGGTGCCGCACAGGCCGCAGGCCTCGATACGCAGGATGCCGTCGTCGTCGCCGATCGTGGGGAGCTCGAAGGTGGTGGCCTCGAGGCGGCGCGCCTCGTGCAGGACCAGTGCCCGGGCCGTGGCGGTGCTCGTCATGGCGGGGACCCTACCGAACCACGCCGCCCACCCGCGTGCCGCCGCGGCGGTCGTGCCTCGCCGCGGTGACCGCGGGGGTGCGATGATCGTGCGATGTCCGACGACAGTCAGGTGAGGACCGGAGGCCCGCTGGGCGTCCGGGCGCTGCGGTGACCGATCGCGAGCTGCCACCAGGGCTGCGCGAGCAGCTCGAGCTGGGCTACGGACCGGGTGGTCTGGCCACCTTCGGGCAGCGACCGTTCCTGTCCGAACCGGAGCAGCTCGACCGCTGGAAGCCCGACGTGGCCATCGTCGGCGCTCCTTTCGACCTGGCCACCAGTTACCGGCCCGGGGCCCGCTTCGGGCCGCGGGCCATCCGGTCCGACGCCTACGAGGCGGGGACCTACCACCTCGATCTCGGCCTGGAGATCTTCGATTGGCTCGAGGTCGTCGACTACGGCGACGCCGTCTGCCCGCACGGCCAGGCGGAGCTGGGTCACGCCAACATCAAGGCCCGGGTGGCCGAGGTGGCGGGGCGGGGCATCGTGCCGGTGATCCTCGGTGGTGACCACTCGATCACCTGGCCGGCGGCGACGGCGGTGGCGGAGGCACGGGGCTGGGGCAACGTCGGTATCGTGCACTTCGACGCCCACGCCGATACCGCCGACAACGTCGACGGCTACCTGGCGTCGCACGGGACACCGATGCGCCGTCTCGTCGAGTCGGGCGCGGTGCGCGGGGTCAACTTCGTGCAGGTCGGGCTCCGCGGGTACTGGCCACCGCGCGACGTGTTCGAGTGGATGCGCGCCCAGGGCATGCGCTGGCACCTGATGGACGAGATCTGGGAGCGCGGCATCCACGCCGTCATCGACGACGCCGTCGGTGAGGCCCTCGAGGGTGCCGACCATCTGTACGTGTCGGTCGACATCGATGTGCTCGACCCCGGCTTCGCGCCCGGCACCGGGACCCCCGAGCCCGGTGGGATGATTCCGGCCGATCTGCTGCGTGCCGTGCGACGTCTGGCCCGCCAGGCCAACGTCGTGGCCCTCGACGTGGTCGAGGTGGCACCGGCCTACGACGTGGCCGACACCACGGTGAACAACGCCCACCGGGTGGTGTTCGAGGCGCTGGCCGGTCTCGCGGCGCGCCGACGAGACGCAGCGGGAGGTGAGGCCGGGCTTCCCTCGCGCTGAGGGCCGCCGGGTCCCCCGTCGTGGGGAGTTCGGGCGTCCCGGGCGGTCGGCGCTAAGCCGACCATCGCCCCGGGCCGATAACCGACCCATGAACGCATCCCCACCGATCGTCGTGAAGGCCCGGGCGGTGACCCCGTGCTGAGCTGGCGGACCGCGGGCGTCGATGCCGCGGTCGTCGAGGCGGCCCCGGCGGGCGTCGAGCTGCGCGTCATCCCGGGATCGTTGCCGAACCCGTCCTGGTGGCAGCTGCGCCTGCGCCGTCTGATCAGCCTGGCGGTGGCCGTGCCGGCGGTCGTCGTGCTGACGCCGGTCATGGCGGCCATCGCCGTGCTGGTGAAGCTCACCAGCCGTGGGCCGGTCCTGTTCCGCCAGCAACGCGTGTGCCGGGGCGGGGCGACCTTCACGATGCTGAAGTTCCGCACCATGCGGGAGGGCACCGTCGAGTGGATCCGCCAGGATCCCGAACGTTGGGCTGCGTACACGGCCAACGGCTACAAGGCCCCCGCCGAGTTCCGCCGGGTCACCCCGCTGGGCAGGGTGTTGCGCAAGACCAGCCTCGACGAGCTGCCGCAGCTGCTCAACGTGCTGCGCGGCGAGATGAGCGTCGTCGGGGTCCGTCCCCGGGTTCCGACCGAGTACCTGGCGCTGCCGGAGCGCAGCCGGGCCCTGTACGGCGTGCTCGAACCGGGCATGACCGGCCTGTGGCAGGTCGAGGGCCGTTCGAGCCTCGGCACCGAGGACCGGTTGGCCCTCGAGGATCGCTACGTCGTCGAGTGGACCCCGTGGCTCGACGTGATGCTGATCGCCCGGACACCCGCTGCGGTGGCCCGTGTCCACGAGGCGGCCTGAACCGATGCGACACGCCGTGTTCATCGGCCCGGACAAGACCGGCTCGACCTGGCTGCAACGCTTCGCCGAGGCCCACCCGCAGATCCGGTCCTGCCAGAGCAAGGAACTGTTCTTCTTCCTGCGCGCCGACGGTGACCGTGACCTCGAGTGGTACCACCGCCGCTTCGAGCCGGCCCAGGCCGAGCACCGGGTGGCGTTCGAGGTCTGCCACGAGTACCTCTTCACTCCCGCCGCCGCTTCGGCGATCGCCGCCGACCTGCCCGGCGCCACCGTGATCGCCGGCGTCCGCCACCCGGTGGAACGCGCCTACTCGTCCTATCGGTACATGGTCCGCCAGGGTCGCACCACGCTGGGGTTCGCCGACGCCGTGCGGCAGATCGACGAGCTGGTCGACCACTGCCGGCTGGCCGAGCATCTCGAGCCGTTCCTCGACCGGCTCGGAGCCGAGCGGGTGACGCTGCTGGACTTCGACCTGCTCGGCACCGACGCCCAGGCGTACGCCGATGCCGCCTCGGCGCAGCTCGGGCTGCCGTCGTGGACGATCCCCGACGAGCTGTACGAGAAGGTCCTCGCCGCTGCCACGGCCCGCTCGGCGCGGACGGTCCGGGCGCTGCGCCTGACCGCATCGGGCCTGCGCCGGGTCGGCATGTACGGCACCGTCGAGGCCGCCAAGCGCCGCCTGGCCGAGTCGCCGTTGCTGTTCAAGCCGGCGCCCCCGGTGACCGCACAGTCCGCCGCCGTCGACCCCGACAGCGCTGCGTACATCCTCGGGAAGCTCGATACGGACATCGCCCGTCTCGACGGCTGGTTCGGGACCTCCTTCGGCGCCCGTTGGGGCATCGGCGCCCCCGTCGGAGCAGCGGGCTGATCCCGTGACCGGTACCGACCCCGACGATCTCGGCCTGCGCGACTATCTCGAGATCATCTGGCGTCGCCGCCTGCTGGTGGTGGCGTGCATCGTCGCGCTCGTCGGCGTGACGACGCTGGCGGCAACGGTGCGGACCCCGAAGTACCGCGCCGAGGCCACCGTGTTGGGCCGTCTCGCCCTGAGCGACCGGATCCGGCTGCTGTCCTCGACCAAGGTCAGCGCCCCGGTGATCGAACGCCTGCTCGCCAACGAGGTCGTCTTCGCCAGGTCCGACGCCGTGGCCGCCCGGGTCGACGCCGCCTACGGCAGGGCCGTGCCGGTCACCGTCGAGGCCGGCAAGGCCTCCGACACCATCGTGGTGACCGCCGTCGCCGCGTCCGGTGCGGATGCTGCAGCCCGGGCGAACCTCTACGCCGAGATCTTCGTCAAGGCCCGCACCGAGCTGATCAACGAGGAGCTCTCGGCCGCCCTGGCCGTCGTCGAGGAGGAGCAGGCGGCGATCTTCGCCCAGATCGAAGGCGGCGCCGACGCCGAGGACTTCGCCGCCCGCCTCGGGGTCCTCGACAGTGAGTCCGGCACCTACCGCTCGGCGATGCGTCAGCTGCGCATCAGCAGCGGGCCGAACTCCGCCTCGAACCAGGTCACCGTGGCGGCGAAGCCACCGGCGCACCCCTTCGAGCCTGCCTGGGGGCGCAATCTCACGATCGCCGCGGTGCTCGGTCTCGTCCTCGGAACCGGGTCTGCGCTGCTGCTCGATGCGCTCGATGCGACCGTGCACACCGAGCGTCAGGTCGCCGCGGCGGCTGGCGTTCCGGCGTTCTCCACCCGTCGAGGCGCACGACCGGCCCGCAACCGCCTGCCCCGCCCACCGCGTCACCCGCGGCCACCCCGTACCGGCACCGGAGCCGAAGCCGGAGCCGGAGCCGGTGACGCGACCGTGTCCGCCGGACAGAGCGTCACCGGACAGACCGTCGCCGGAACCGGCGACGAGCCGGCGGTGCTGAGCCTCGAGGTCGACACGCTGCTGGCATCGCAGTCGGGTCTGCGCACCGTTGCCGTGGCCGGCACCCGTCAGGACGCCGACGGTGCCTCGGTGGCCGTCGAACTTGCCGACGACCTGGCGCGTCTGGGTCGCAAGGTGCTGCTCGTGGACACCGTCCATCGTCTCGACGGGCGCGGCAGCGCAGCCCGGCTCGGCCTCGCCGCCGGCACACCGGGACTGGGCGACGCTCTCCGTGGCGGACGGTCGGGCCTGCCGCTGCAGGCGGAACGGCGCTCCGGATCCCAGCGGTTCGCGGTGATGACCCCGGGAACCCGACGGCCCGAGCCGGGGGAGCTGACCGCGGACGGTGCCCTGGCCCGTCTGCTCGGCCGCGCCGCGACGCAGTTCGATGTCGTGATCGTCGACGTCGACCCGCTGCTCGGTTCGGGCAGCGGCGCCCAGATCGCCGCCCTTGCGTCGATCACGGTCCTGGTGGCCCGGTCCGGCTCGACGACCGGCCGCCAGCTCGAGGCCGCGGCGCTGCGCCTGCGGCGCGCCGGCGGCACGCCGGTGCTGACCGCGTTGTGCCCGGCCGGGGAGCGTTCGTCGCTGCTGCGGCGCCGGGCGAGCACCGATGCCGGCCGTGCCGGTGCCGGGTCGGACGAGACGAGCCCGCAGCGGCTCGAGATGAGCGGAGCACGATGAGCCGGACGCCTCGCCTGCTGGTGAACGACCTCGCAGGTCACCCGTTCCAGATCGACCTGTCGAGCGAGCTGGCCGATCAGGGCTACGACGTGCACCATGCCTGGAGCGTCACCACGGTCACCCCGCACGCGGCGTTCGACGCCCGCCCGAACCTGACGCTGCACCCGATCGACATCGGCCACCCGTTCGAGAAGTACGCCATCGGCCGCCGCCTGGCCGACGAGCTGCGCTACGGCTGGGCCTCGGTGCGCCTGGCGCGACGGGTCAGGCCCGACGCGGTGCTCACCAGCAACGTGCCCCTGGTGTCGCTGCTGGTGATCTGGGCGGCCTGCCGGGTGCGCCGGACCCGTTGGACGTTGTGGCTGCAGGACATCCAGGCCGGCCTCGTCGGTCACTCACTGGCCGGCCGTTCGACCGTCGCCCGGGTCGCTGCGGCGTTGGAACGGTTCCTGATCTGCCGGGCCGACACCGTGGTGGCGATCTCCGAGGAGTTCCGCGACGACGCCATCGCCCTCGGCGCAGACCCGGACAGGGTCGTGGCCATCGAGAACTGGGCCCCGCTCGCGGAGCTCCCGCGCCGTCCGCGGGACAACGCCTGGGCCGAGCGTCAGGGCCTCGGTGACCGGTTCCGTTTCGTCTACAGCGGAACGCTCGGCCGCAAGCACTCGCCCGAGCTGCTGCTCGCCGTGGCCGACGCCGTGCCCGAGGCCACCGTCGTGGTGGTCAGCGAGGGCGAGGGCATGGACTGGCTGGCCGAGCAACAGCAGCAGCTGCCCCGTCCGAACGTCGTGCTGCTGCCGTTCCAACCCTTCGACGAGCTGCCGGACGTGCTCGGTGCGGCCGATGTGCTCGTGACCCTGCTCGACCCCGCGGCCGGGCGCTACAGCGTGCCGTCCAAGACGCTCAGCTACCTGTGCGCCGGTCGCCCGGTGATCGCCTCGGTACCTGCCGACAACGCCGCCGCCCGGCTGGTGGCCGAGCGTGCCCGGGCCGGGATCGTGGTCGAACCGGGCGACGCCGACGCGATCGTGGCCGCAGCGCGTCACCTCTTCGGCGACGCCGCTGCCCGTTCGGCCTACGGGGTCCGGGCCCGGCGTTACGCCGATGACACCTTCGACAGTGCCCGTATCGCCGCACGGTTCCTCGCCGTGCTGCAGCTCGCACCGCTGCCGGCGGAGACCGAGCGGGACGTCCCGGGTGCCGATCCGATGGCCGGGGCCGCATGACCACGGCACTCGGTGGTCCGGACGCGCCTGCCGGGGCGCGCCGCGTGCTGCGTTCGCCGGCGATGCTCGGTCCGCTGTCGCAGGGCATCACCAGCGTGTCCAACGTGGTGATGATGCTGGCCGTGGCCAGTGCGCTCGCACCCGGCGAGTTCGGCGTGTTCGCGCTGGTGCAGTCGCTGGCCCTGGTGGTCGAGGGTCTGGTGCGCGCCGGGCTGGGCGAGACCATGGCCGTGGTCGGTGCGTCCTCGTCGCACCCCCACCGGCAGGGCATCGTGACCGTCGCCGCCACGGTCGGCTTCGCCGCTGCGGTCTGCGGCGTGGTGGTGTCAGCGACCTTCCTGCACGGCCGCACGGCGTCACTGGCCATCGCCGTCGCAGTGGGCATCGTCCCGCGTGTGGTGGCCGACGCCGAGCGCCTGCTGGCGTTCGCCCTGCACGATCCGGGCACCGCGGTGGTCATCGACTCGGTCTGGTTCGGGGCGCAGCTCATCCTGATGGTCTCGGCCATCGTCGTGGGGATGGCCCGGCCGGAGGCGGCGGTGTGGGCCTGGGGTATCGGTGCCGGCGTGGCGGCGGTGGTCGGGGCCCGCACGCTGCGCGTGGTGCCGGCGTTCGGCGCCGGACGCGACGGCTGGTCGTGGCTGGCCGAGCACCGGGTCCTGGCCAAGGCCTACGCGGGGGAGTTCCTGATGGTCAGTGCGTCGACCCAGGCGGTGCTGTGGCCGGTGGCGCTGGTGTCCACCACCGAGGCGGTGGCCTCGCTGCGCGGCGCGCAGCTGATCTTCGGCCCGGTCGCCACCCTGGTCCTCGGCCTGCGCAACGCGCTCACGCCCCAGGCGGGCGCGATGCTGGCCCGCGACGACGAGCGCGGCCTGGCCCGGCTGGTCATCGGTGCCTCGGTCGGCGCTGCGGCCGTGGCGCTGGTCAACGTCGTGGTGTTCGCGGCGATCCCCGATGCGTTCGGCGCCGAGCTGCTCGGCGGGTCGTGGCCGTTGGTCGCGGCGATCGTGCTGCCCTACGGGCTGTCGCGTGTGGTGTTCTCGGGCTACGTGGGCCCGCTCATCGTGCTGCGGGTTCGGACCCTGACCGCCACCGGTGTCCGCCTCCGGACCGTGTCGGCGTTGCTCGGCGTGCTCGCCATGGTCGGCGGCGTGGCCATCGGCGGCGCAGCCCTGGCGTCGTGGCTGCTGCTGGCCGCCGCTGCGATCACCTTCGTCCTCTACTGCGCGGCTGCGGCACCGACGTTCCGTTCCGCCGGCCGTCTCCTTCCCGAAGGGGTGCACTGATGTTCCTGTTCCAACGGCCCGCCGCCGGTCCCGCCCGCCCTGCAGGCCCTGATGTCGCGCACCTGCCCGGTCGGGTCCTGCTCGCTGCCCGCCAGCAGGTGCCCAAGGTGTCCAAGGCCGTCCGGTCGGCCCAGAACCCGCTGTCACGTCATGCGCTGCGCCACGGGGTGAGCCCGTCCTTCGTGCACCAGCCGATGCTGAGCCGTCTGGCGCCGCGCACCGTCATCGACGTCGGCGCCAACCGCGGCCAGTTCGCCCTCGACGCGTTGATGGCCGTGCCCGGCGTGTCGGTCATCTCCTTCGAGCCGCTCGAGACCGCGGCGAACAAGTACCGGCAGGTCCTCGGCCATCGGCCCGACGTGGTGCTGCACCAGGTGGCGTTGTCCGACACGGTGGGCGAGGCCGAGCTGCACGTCGCCGCCGAGGACGACTGTTCGTCGCTGTTGCCGATCGGGCAGCTGCAGGAGTCGTACTTCCCCTCGAGCGGCCTGTCCCACACGACCACCGTCGCGGTGTCGACGCTGGACACCGTGCTCGCCGGGTTCGACCGTCCGGGCGGGCTGCTGCTGAAGCTCGATGTGCAGGGTGCCGAGCTCGATGTGCTGCGTGGTGCGACCACCCTGCTCCAGCGGGTCGACTGGGTCTATCTCGAGGTGTCCTTCGTGGAGCTGTACGACGGGCAGCCGCTCGCCGCAGAGGTCGACGACTGGCTGAAGGCCCACGGGTTCGCCCTCGGTGGCATCGGCGGTGTCTGCCGTGAGGCCGGCGACGTGCTGCAGGCCGACCTGCTGTACCACGCGACCGGGGCGCGCCGTTGCTGATCGGCGCCTCCAGACCCGACGCCGACGCAGCCACTGACCTGGGCGAGGTCACCGACGCAGCCGCCGACGCAGCCGCCGACGCAGCCGCCGACGCAGCCGCCGACGCAGCCGCCGACGCAGGCGCCGACGCAGGCGTCGAGGTTGTGGCCGCGGGCAAGGGGACACGGCTGTCGTCGGATCACCGGGTGCGCGCCCTTGCCGTCGCTGCGGCGGTGCTGCTGGTCCTTCCCGTGTTCCTGCACGTGAACGGCTGGCATGTCGGTCTGGGCCAGTCGAACCGCGTCGGGTTGCGCAGCCCCGGGGTGACCGTCCCGTTGAACATGCTGGCGATTGCTGCGCTGGTAGCCGTGTCGGCGTTCTGGTCCGGTGTTCCCCTGGTCCGGATGCCGCGACGCCGGGTGGGTCTGCTGGGGGCGTTCGTCGTGGTGCAGCTGGTCGCCTTCGGCTGGGGGACGCTGCATCCGGCGTCGGAGTCCGCCTGGTCGCTCGGGGCGCTGTACCTCGTGCAGAGCCTGGTGCCGTTGAGCGCGTTCGTGCTGTTCTATCGCCTCGCCGCCACGGAAGGACCGGCGGTGATCCGCGTCGTCGCCACGACCGCGGCGCTGGTGCTGGGTGCCGTGTGCGCGCTGCTGCTGGTGGCGACGGTGGTGGCCGGCACCGACCCGCTCACGGGCTTCCACGCCCAGCTCGGTCCGTTCGTCATCTCGAAAGGTGCCCGGTTCTTCCCCACCGCGGTGAGCGTGTTCGCCTGCTGGTCGTTGACGACGGGTTGGCGGCAACGCAGCGCGGTGCACGTCGTCGCCGGTCTGGCCGGCCTGGGGGTCCTGGCCATCGGGCACTCGCGTACGGCGCTGTTGATCGGCTTGGCCCTGACCGCGGCGACGACGGTGCGCCTGGTGTCCGGTCGTCGTCGGATCGCGCTCACCGGCGCGTTGCTGGTCACGGCGACGGTGCTGGTCATCGGGGTGCTGCAGCTCGAGCCCACCGAGGACGGTGAGGGCAGCGGCCTGCTGCGCTCGGCCACCCGGATGGCCGACGTGCTGCAGGACAACGCCGACAACACCAACCGGTTGGCGGCCATCACCGGCAGTTTGCGCACGGGCCTGAGCCGACCGTTCGGCAACGCCTACCAGGCCACGGAGGAACTCGGAACCAACGGTCGGCCGACGGCGGTGGCCCGGGTGGCGGTGTCGGAGAACCTCTACGGCGAGTTCGCCGCCCGCTCCGGTCCGCTCGGTCTGGCCACCTTCGTGGCGATCCTGGCGGTCGCGTTGCGCAGCGCCGCGTCGCTGCGGGCCCGGCGCGAATCCGAACGTCTGACGGCGGCCTGGCTGGCGCCGGCCCTCGTGCTGCTGGTCCTGCTCGGAGGGCTGACGCAGCTCAACGCCACCGAGTTCTACATCGCCCCGCTGTCGTGGGGTCTGATGGGTCTGGCCATCGGCGTGGCCGACCATCTGCGCCGCCCGGCCCGCAACGCGCCTGCCGAGGACGGTCAGCCGTAGGGGACTTCGGCTGCTCTTGCTGCTGCGTGCGGCCGGCGGTCAGGTCCCGGGTGCGTCGGTCACCTCGATGCGCACCCGCTTGTTGCCCTTGCCCTTGTTCTCGAGTTTGACCACCCGGACCCGGCCGACCTCGTCGGTGCGGGCCACGTGGGTGCCGCCGTCGGCCTGTTTGTCGAGCCCGACGATGTCGACCACGCGGATCTCGGGGACCGATTCGGGGATGAGTGACACCTTGGTGCGGATCAGCTCGGTGTCGGCCAGGGCCGTGCGCCGCGACAGGAACGACACCTCGATGGGCCGAGCGGCGGCCAGTTCGGCGTTGACGAGCTCCTCGACGCGGGGACCGAACCCCTCGGGCAGCGGGTCGAACTCGAAATCCATACGGGCGCTGAGCGGTTCCATGTTCCCGCCGGTCACCGGAACCCGCCATGCGTTCCAGATGACCCCACACAACACGTGCAACGCAGTGTGGGTGCGCATGAGCCGGTGCCGCCGCTCCCAGTCGATCGAGCCGTGCACGGCGTCGCCCACGCCGAGCGGCTCACCGTCGCCAAGGGTGTGCCACACGAGGTCGCCTTCCTTGCGCACGTCGAACACCGATCGGTCGCCGAGGGTGCCGAGGTCGTGGGGCTGCCCTCCGCCGGTGGCGTAGAACGCCGTGCGGTCCAACGCCACCGCTTCGTCGCGCAGACCGATGACGATGGCGTCGAACGTCTGGAGGTAGGCGTCACGGAGGTAGAGCAGTTCGGTAGCCAGCACGCGCCGATGATGGCCTGTGCGCCGTGCCCGTGCGCAGTTCGCGTCCAGCCACGGCTGCTGAGCGGTCGCTACTCCAGGACCTCGGCGATGGCGAGTTCGGCGATGCGGTCGTCGTCGTAGCCGAGCAGACCGTGCAGGACCTCGTGGACGTGCTGGCCGTAGGTCGGGCCGGCCCAGGCGTAGCCGCCGGGGGAGCGGCTCAGCGTGTAGGGCGGGAAGTCCACGAGGGCCTGCCGGGCATACGGCTGTGGCCGCCACCGGAAATGCTCCCGGTGGGCGAGCTGCGGATCGTTGGCACATTCGCCGGTGTTCTGGACCTGGTGGGCGGTGATGCCGTTGGCCTGCAGCCGCACCTGCAGCCCGGTGGCGTCCTGCCGGGAGGTCCAGGCGCTGAGCAGCTCGTCGAGCTCGGCCCGGCGCTGCCAGCGCTCGTCACGGCCGAGCCCGGCGAGATCCTCCCGGCGCATCTCGGTGGCCAGCGAACGCCAGGACCTGTCGTCGTGGCACTCGACGGCGATCCAACGGTCCTCACCGAGGCAGCGGTAGACCCCGTGGGGGGCGACGCCGGGTTCGTCGTTGCCGTGGCGGCTCAGCGCCGTTCCGCCGGTCTGGGCGTCGACCAGCGCCGGGGCCAGGAAGTGGGTGGCGGCCTCCATCTGGGAGAAGTCGAGGTACTGGCCCTCGCCGGTGCGGGCCCGGTGGTCGAGCGCGGCGAGCAGCGCGCACAGCGTGAACCGGGGTGACGTGTAGTCGGTGTAGGCCAGGTACGGCCCCGCCGGCGGACGGTCCGCCCAGCCGGTCACCTCGAAGAACCCGGCCACCGACGCGGCGAGGTTGCCGAAGCCGGCGAAGTCCCGCCACGGTCCGTCCTGTCCCATCATGCAGCTCGACAGCATGATGATCGCCGGGTTGAGCCGGGTGAGGTCCTCGTAGCCGAACCCGAGCGTGGCGGCGGTTCCCGGCGTGAACGCCTCGACCGCGACGTCGGCCCAGCGGGCCAGGTCCTCGATGACGGACCGTGACTGCGGCTTGGACAGGTCGAGTGCGAGCCCGTACTTGCCGGCGTTGGCGGCGTGCCAGGTGATGCCGTTCTCCTGGTCGGGGATGTCGTCGCGATGGCCCAGGGACTGCCGGGCCAGGCACGGGCGGTGCGAGGACTCGACCCGGACGACGGTCGCCCCCCAGTAGGCCAGGATGCGGGTGGCCAGCGGTGCGGCGGCCACCCACGACAGGTCGAGCACCCGCAGCCCGGCCAGCGGTGCGTGCGCCGGTGCGTTGCCGGTTCTCGCCGGCCCGGCCGCCGGGGTCGGGCGGGCCACCGGCTCGGCGGTCCACCGGGCCGCGGCCGCGGGCTCGGCGGCATCGGCCGACGGTGCCGCACCGAGCCGCGGGAGCGGTGTTGCCGTGGCGCGCACCATCGGGCCGGGGTAGCGCACGCCGTCGTGTTCGTCCCAGTAGTTGCGGGCCTCGAGTTGGGGGCTGGCGAGCACGTCGTGCAGCGTCGACACCGGGGCGATGAGCAGGTGCCGTTCGAGGGCCGCGTCCATCAGCTCCTGCTTGGACTTGGTGGCCGCCCAGTCGCGGATCACGTCGATCAGCCGGGCCAACTCCTCGAGGGTCTCGGTGCCCTGTTGCAGTTGCAGGGCGAAATGGATCCAGTCCTTGTCGCGGGTGGCGTCGTCGCAGCAACCGTCCTCGTGGATCCACTGGAACAACCGCCGGGAGTACGGGCCGATCATCGGTCCGAAGGCGAGGGTGATGGTGGCGAAGCCGTCGGTGGTGGCGTGCACCCAGCGCAGCAGCAGCGGGCCGAGGGTGACACCCCCGGCGACGCGGGTGGACGGTGGCATGCCTCCGGGACCGAACAGCACCGCCGGCATCGCCGCAGCTGCGGTGGCCTGCTGGGCCGACAGGTCGACGTGCTGGCCCAGCCCGTCCCGGCGGCGGGCGGTGAGCGCCACGAGCGCGGCGACGGCGGCCTCGGAGGAAGCGTGCAGCCAGGCCTGCGGGGCGCTGACCCGGACCGGGGGCCGGTCGCTGTCGCCGGTGACCGACATCGGCCCCGCTGCGGCGTACAGGGTCAGGTCGTCGGCGGACCAGCCGGCTTTCGGGCCGGTCTCGCCGAAGGGGGTGATCGACACGGTGACCAGCCCGGCCTCGGTGGCGCGCCAGGCGGCGAGATCGACCTCGAAGGGGGAGGTGCGGTTGTGCAGCACCACGTCGGCACCGGCAGCGAGCTCGTCGAGCTCTGCGGGGTCGCCCGCCGTGACCAGCCGCTTGCCGCGGTTGTACGCGGCATACCAGCCGTCCCGGCGGTGCGCCGACGGTGGTTCGGCCAGGATCACCTCGGCACCGAGCTGGGCCAGGAGGAACCCGGCCATCCACCCCCGCCGATCGCACAGGTCCAGCACCCGGTACGAGCCCAGCATCGTTCCCCCTCACCTCGAACACGACCTGATCGGTCGTTCTCGCGTTGCCCGAGCGTAGCGGGCAGCGTATGACGAACGTCACAGGGGGGGTCGCTGGAGTTCGTGGTCGCTGCGCTACCGTGCGCTTCTCGCCGAACAGCCGGAGGTCCGAACATGGCCTATGCCGAGGGTCGCACGTTCTTCGATGCCGACAGCCATCTCATGGAGCTGCCGAACTTCCTGGTCGAGGGGGCCGACCCCGCCATGCGCGACCGGATCCCCCCGCTGTCGGTCAGCTCCGGTGGTCCGATGGCGGTCCGTATGCAGCAGTACGCCGCAGCCGGCGGACACAGCGCCGAGCAGGTGGCCGAGCTGTCCCGCGACGTGATCGGCGGGGCCAAGAACTACGAGGCCCTCGGCGCGTTCAACCGCAGCGAGCGCACCGTGGCCCTCGACCTGTTGGGGTTCCACGCCCAGTGGGTGTTCTCGTCGTTCTCGCCCGGACAGGTGCTGTTCATCCGTGACCTCGAGCTGCGTTACGCGGCCTGCCGGGCCCACAACCGCTCCATGGCGGCGTTCTGCGCCGACGACCCGCGGCTGCTGCCGGTGGCGTTGCTGTCGCTCGACGATCCCGAACGTGCCGCCACCGAGCTCGACCTGGCGCTCGAGCTGGGCTGCCGGGGCGTGTGGATCCCGGCCGGGCCGTGTGGCGGCCGTTCGCCGGGCCACGACGACCTCGACCCGATCTGGGCTCGCCTCGCCGAGGCCGGGGTGCCCTTCCTGCTGCACGTCGGCGGCCAGGCCATCCAGATCCGCGAGGAGTACATGAACACCGGCCGGCCGCAGCCCACCGACTGGCTGGGTGGCGCCGAGAACGTGCGCTCGAAGGACCTCACGGTGCTGCACCAGCGTGCCGAGGAGTTCCTGTCGGTCCTGATCCTCGACGGCGTGCTCGAGCGTCACCGCCAGCTGCGGGGTGCCGCCGTCGAGCTCGGCGCCACCTGGGTGCCGGGCATGCTGCGTCGTCTCGACCATGCGGCGTCGATCTGGGCCCGATCCGAGCCGGAGCTGCGCACCTTCACCCGGACGCCTTCGCAGCAGGCCTGCGATCAGCTGGCCTTCACCCCGTACCCGTTCGAGGACGTGGGCTCGTTGATCCGTGAGTCGGCCCCGGAGTTGTACCTGTTCTCCTCCGACTACCCCCACACCGAGGGCGGCCGGAACCCGATCGGGCGGTTCGAGTCCAGCCTCGGCGACCTCGACGAGGGCGTGCGGGGCCGGTTCTACGCCGACAACTTCACCAAGCTGCTGCCCTCCGCCCTGGAGCTGGCGCCGGTCGGCTGAACGACCGACGCCGTGCGCTGCTGCGCCGGGCCTCAGGCGACGACGCCGTCGGCGCGCAGCGTGGCGATGGTGGCCGCGTCGAGGCCGATCTCGGCGAGGACCTCGTCGGTGTGCTGGCCGAAGCCCGGCGCCGGACGACCGATGCCGGTCGGCGTGTCGCTGAAGCGGGCCGCGGGCCGGGGGATGTGCACGGTGCCTGCGGTGGGGTGCTCGTGGGTCTCGATCAGGGCGTTGTGGCGCACCTGCGGATCGGCCAGTGCCTCGTCGAGGGACTGCACCGCCGCCGAGGGGACGTCCGCGGCCCGTAACCGGGACAGGGCCTCGGCGGTGCTCAGCGCGGCGAACGTGCTGCGGCACTCCTCGAGCAGGGCAGCGGCGTTGCGCACCCGCCCGGCCCGGGTGGCGAACCGCTCGTCGTCGGCGAGCTCCGGACGGCCGAGGCCCTCCGCGGCGCGGCGGAACTTGTCGTCGGTGGGCCACGCCAGGGTGATCTGACCGTCGAGGGTGTCGTAGGGCTGGTACCAGCCGGTGTAGGTCGGGACCGGTTCGAGGTGGGGCACGCTGTGGTTCCAGAACAGGTCGAGCCACACGAAGGACAGGGTGGCGTCGAGCAGGCTGAGCTCGACGTGCTGGCCCCGGCCGGTGCGGGTCCGGGCGAGCAGGGCGCCGAGCGCAGCGTTGGCGGCGGTCACTGCAGTGACCTTGTCGGCGATGACGTTCTTCACCAGATCGCCACCCTGGCCGGCCACGACCCCGGCAACCGCCTGCACGATGGGGTCGTAGACCGGTTGGTCTGCGTAGGGCCCGTCGGGGCCGAACCCCGACACCGACACGTAGACCAACCGCTCGTTGCGGGCCGACAGCGCCTCGTAGCCGAGGCCGATGCGCTCGGCCACGCCGGGCCGGAAGTTCTGGACGAACACGTCGGCCCGATCGGCCAGCGCCAACAGGGCGTCGAGGCCCCGTTGGTCGCGGACGTCGATCGCTGCGGCCCGCTTGTTGCGGTGCATCGACACCCACGAACCGGAGACGTCACCGACCACCGGGCCGGTCACCCGCATGACATCGGGCCGATGCACCGGCTCGACCATGACGACCTCGGCCCCCATGTCGGCCAGTTGGGTGCTGATGAACGGTCCGGCCACCGCGGCGGACACGTCGAGCACCCGGATCCCTTCGAGCGCGCCGCCGTGGTGCATGGCCGGTCAGTCCTTGGTGGCGAACTCGTCGAGCAACGCCTGGTTGCGGTCGAGGAAGCGGTGGTGCTTGTCGGCCTCGTCGGGGGCCGAGAAGACCACGCGGTGGATACCGAGGCCGGCGTAGCGCTCGAGCACCTCGCCGGAAGGCGGATTGAAGCAGTACATGGTGATGGCGACGGTGTCGGGGTCGCGCTCGGCGGCGTTGACTGCGTCCCGGAACCAGCCGATGCCCTTGGCCACGTCGCGGAAGCCGATGTCGAGCGGGCACCACTCGTCGGCGTACTCGGCGACGTGGCGCAACCCGACCCGACCCTGGCAGCCCATCAGGACCGGCGGTCCCTGCGGGCGGGTCGGCTTGGGGTACACCCACGACGGGGCGACGTTCACGAAGCTGCCCTGGTAACCGGCTTCTTCCTCGGACCACATCAATCGCAGCGCAGCGATGGTCTCGCGCATGGCGTTGTACCGCTGCGACCACGGCACCGAGGACACGTTGGCCAGCTCCTCACGGTTCCAGCCGACGCCGACGCCGAAGAGCAGGCGGCCACCGGACACCTCGTCGAGGGTGGCGACGGACTTGGCGAGGTCGATGATCTCGTGCTCGAGCACCAGGCAGACCCCGGTGACCAGCTTCAGTTCGGTGGTCGCCGCAGCGGCCATGGCGAGGGACACGAACGGGTCGCGCATGTGCCAGTAGAAGCGGGGCAGGTCCGCGCCGCTGGGATGCGGGGTCTCGCGGCTGGCGGGGATGTGGCTGTGCTCGCCGACCCACAGCGAGTCGTAGCCGCGCTGCTCGAGGTCGCGGGCCATCTCGCCGGGAGCTACGCCGTAGTCGCTGTTGGGTGATGCCAGGCCGATCTTCACAGGGTCCCCCCGGGTTCGTCGTCGCCGCCTTTCTAGCCGCCCGTGTCGGAGGACACACGCGACCCGAATGCGGTCACGGGGGTCGTGCCTGCCCGACGACGGCACGTGGGCCGCGTCGGCGGGTCCTGCCTACAGTGGTCCGGCCCGGGGGCCGGTTCGCCTCGTCATGGGCAGGAGGCGATCGACATGCTGCAACCGCAGGACACGACGGTGGGTGTGCTCGGCGCCGGCATCAGCGGCGTGCTCATGGGCATGCAGCTGCGCCGGGCCGGCATCGACGACTTCGTCATCTACGAGAAGCAGCCCGACGTCGGCGGCACCTGGCTGCGCAACACCTACCCGGGTCTGCACTGCGACATCCCGTCGCTGCTGTACAGCTACTCCTTCGAGCACAACCCGTCGTGGTCGATGATCTACGCCGGCCGCCGGGAGATCCAGGCCTACGTGCGGGCCTGCGCCGAGAAGTACGACCTGATCGAGCGGATCCGTTTCGGAACCGAGGTCGAGGCGGCCCGCTACGACGAGGACGCCGCGCACTGGACGTTGGAGCTGGCCGACGGCAGCAGCGTCCGCCACCGCATGCTGGTCTCCGCGACCGGTGGGCTGACCGACGGCCGCCTGCCGCGTATCGACGGGATCGACACCTTCCGGGGGCCGCTGTGGCATTCCTCGGGTTGGCGTGACGACGTCGATCTGAGCGGCCTGCGGGTGGCGGTGGTGGGCAGCGCGGCGAGTGCCGTGCAGGTGGTTCCGGAGGTGGCAAAGGTCGCCGGCAGTGTGGTGGTCTTCTCGCGTACCCCGAACTGGGTCATGCCTCGCAACAACCGGGCGTACCGCGACGACGAGCTGGCCGCCATGCGGACGCCCGAGGGGCTGCGCCGGGCCCGTCGCCCGCTCTACCGTGATGCGCTGCGCTGGTACAAGGCCTTCCGCAAGGAGTCCACCGGCACCGCCGAGCTGCGCGAGATCTGCCTCGGCAACCTGCGGCGGTCCATCGCCGACCCCGCCCTGATCGCGGCGCTGACGCCCGACTACGAGCCGGGCTGCAAGCGGATCCTGGTGTCCGACGAGTACTACCCGGCATTGGCGCTCGAGCACGTCGAGCTGGTCCCGCACGGGGTCGACGCGCTCACCGAGGACGCCGTGGTGGCTTCCGACGCATCGGTGCATCCTGTCGACGTGGTGATCTTCTGCACCGGCTACCGCCTCGGCGGCCGGGCCGATGGCCGCCCGGCGCTCGAGGTCCACGGGCGGGGCGGCCGGCGCCTCGTCGACCATCTGGCGGGCAAGCCGGAGGCGTACCGGGGCATGGCCCTGCCGGGCTTCCCGAACTACTTCACCGTGTGCGGCATAAACGGCACGGTCGCCTACGGTTCGGTCACCGCCTCGGCCGAGCTCGAGACCGAGGTCATTGCCGGCTTCGCCGGTCGGTTGGCCCGTGGCGAGTTCCGTTCCGTCGAGGTGCGGGCCGACGTGACCAGCTCCTGGAGCGAGTCGGTCCAGCAGGAGCTGTCGCAGATGAGCTGGTCGGGCGACTGCCCGAACTTCTACCGCGATGCCAACGGGCGCATCGTGTCGTTCTTCCCCGGCACCGTCGGGCGCATGCGGCGCGAGCTGCGTGCGCTCGACGATGCCGAGTTCATCCTCGAACCGGCCTGAGCGGCGACCCGGCACGGCGTGCCGTACCATCCGGTTGGGTACGGGGCGCATCGGCCGGTCCCGCCTGCGGCAAGAATGCCGGGGTACCCCGAGACTGGAGTTGCCGTGGCCGCACCGTCGAAGTTCGCCCATGTCGTCTACAACACCCACCGCTACCACGAGATGATCGACTGGTACCTCATGGTGTTCGAGGCCCGCGTGCAGCACCGCGACGACCGGCTCACCTTCCTCACCTACGACGACGAGCACCATCGCTTCGCCTTCGCCAACCTCGGGCCCCTGCCGGACGACCCGCCGGCACCGAGGCTGGGCAAGGGGCCGGGGGTCAACCATGTGGCCTATACCTGGCGTGATCTCGGCGAGTTCGTCGAGCTGTACAAGCGGCTGAAGGACCATGGCGTGCTTCCGGTGCGTCCCATCCGCCATGGTCTGACGCTGTCGATGTACTACGCGGATCCGGACGGCAACCTCATGGAGTTCCAGATCGACGTGCTCGACCCTGACGCGGCGAACGCGTTCATGGCCGGGCCGGCCTTCGAGGCGAACCCGGTGGGCGAGCCGTTCGACCCCGAGGAGCTGGTGGCCCGGTACGAGGCGGGGACCTCCGTCGACGACGTGGTGTTCCGGTCCGACCAGGTCCCGGTGCCGTTCGGGTGATGAGCACTGCTGCAGCGGTGCACCGCGTCCCGGTGCTCGTGGCCGGTGGCGGTCCGGTGGGCCTCACCCTGGGCCATGAGCTGGCTGCGCACGGGGTGTCGTGCCTGGTGGTCGAGCGCAACCCGTCCACGACCCGGCACCCGAAGATGGACATCACCAACAGCCGTTCGATGGAGCTGTTCGGCCGTCTCGGCCTGTCGGAGCTGATCCGCTCGATCGGGGTTCCGGCCGACCATCCCTTCGACGTGATCTGGGTGACCCGTCCGACCGGGACGGTGCTGCACCGCTTCGCCTACCCGTCCCAGAACGCCGCATGGGAGCGCATCCGGGCCTGCGAGGACGGGTCGGCGCCGGCCGAGCCGCCGGTGCGGATCTCACAGATCGTGTTGGAGCCGGCCCTGCGCGACGCACTCGTGGCCCGGCCCGGGGTCACCCTGCGCTACGGGTGGGCGCTGCGGTCCTTCGTGCAGGACGCCGACGGGGTGACCGCCACCCTCGTCGCCGAGGACGGCACCGAGCAGACCGTTCGCGCCGACTACCTCGTCGGCTGTGACGGGGGTGGTTCGACGGTTCGTCATCAGCTGGGCATCGGGCTCGACGGCACCCCGGCCATCCGCCAGTCCTACACGGTGCACTTCCGCTCCCGCGACCATGCCCGGCTGCAACGTTTCGGTCACGTGTGGCACGTCCAGAGCGCCATGGGCACGCTCGTGGCCCAGGACGACGACGAGGCCTGGACGCTGCACAGCCGGGTGCCCGACGGTGTCGACCCCGACACGCTCGACCCGCAGGCCGTGCTGGAGGACTTCCTCGGCGGCCCTGTCGAGGCGGAGATCCTGGTGGCGAATCCGTGGAAGGCCCATCTGCTGGTCGCCGACCGCTACGGCGAGGGTCGGGTACTGCTGTGCGGCGACGCCACCCACCAGTTCGTCCCGACCGGCGGGTACGGGATGAACACCGGGGTGGCCGATGCCTGCGACCTGGGCTGGAAGCTGTGGGCCACGCTGGCCGGTTGGGGCGGCCCGGCGCTGCTCGGGTCCTACGAGGCCGAGCGCCGTCCGGTGGCGTTGACCAACCGGGAGGGTTCCCGGGCCCATGTTCTCACCCGGTTCCGCATCGCCGAGCTGTACGCCGCTCAGCCGAACCTGCACGATGAGGGTCTGCTCGGCGAGAAGGCCCGGGCCACGCTGGCTGCGCAGCTCGACGAGATCGGCAACGCCGAGAACGAGTGCTGGGGTATCGAGTACGGCTATCGCTACGACGACTCGCCGATCGTGGCGCTCGACGCGGAGCCGCCTCCGCCGGTCGATCCTCGCCGGTACGTGCCGTCGACCCGGCCCGGGGGACGGCTGCCCAACACCTTCGTCGACGGGGTGTCGCTCTACCGGCGGTTGGGGGAGGGCTTCACCCTGCTGGCGGTGGGGGCCGAACCCCCGGCGATGGCGATCGAACGGGCTGCGGCCCGGGGTGTTCCCCTGACGGTGCTGGAACTACCGACCGAACTGCGGCCGATCTACCCCGAGCCGTACCTGCTGGTACGCCCCGACCATCACCTCGCCTGGCGCGGCGGGACCGACGGCACCGACTGGGACGCCGTGCTGGCCCGCGCCACCGGTTGGGCGGGGTGAGCCCCGGGGCCGCACCGCCCGTGCTGCGACCCCCCCCGGCCGTCAGTCGTCGAAGCCGACGAAGCTGGCCAGCTCGACGGCGGGCACGCGTGGCGCCTTCACGTCGTTGGCGGCGAAGTCGTCGAGCGGATAGCCCATCGCCACGCAGGTCATGATGACCTCGTTCTCGGGAATGTTGGCATGGGCCCGCACCACGTCGGACTGCATGATGCCCTGGCCGTTGATGACGGTGCCCAGGCCGCGGTCCCACGCCGCCAGACACAACCCGTAGGTCACCGCGCCACAGTCGAAGTGGCCGATCGTGGCGAGCTGCAGGCTCTTGTCGTAGGTGACCACGATCGACACCGGGGCGTCGAACTGGCGGAAGCCGCGCATCATCCAGTCGGTGCGGCGGGCCTTGTCCTCGCGGATGCCCATGGCGTCGAAGAGCTGGAAGGCGATCTCGACCTGCCGCTCGCGGTGCACGCCGTCGTAGGCGCCCTCGACGGGGATCTCCCGTTGGGGCTTGGCGCCGGCCATCATCCGTTCGGTGTTCCCGGCCCGGATGTTGTCCAGCGGCTCGCCGGCCACCACGTGGAAGTGCCAGGGCTGGGTGTTCATCGACGACGGTGCTCCGGAGGCGAGCTCGATGATCTCGAGGATGACCTCCTTGGGGACGGGGTCCTTCTTGTAGCCCCGGATGCTGCGTCGCTCCCGAACCAGCTGGGCGTGTTCCACCGAAGTGCCTTTCGTCGCGGGTGTGCCGGCGAAGTGTAGGCGCGTCGGCTCAGCGTCTCGGAGCGCGATCGCCGGGCCGGTACCGGCTCGCTGCGGCCCGGCCCGACGCCCGGGTCAGCGGCTGGTTCGGGCGTCGATCTTGGCGAACGCGGCCCGGGTGGCCAGCATGCCGTCGACGGCGCGGGGGAACCCGGCGTAGAGGCACATCTGCACCATGACCTCCTCGATCTCGGTTCGGCTGAGGCCGTGGTTGAGGCCCCCGGGAACGTGGACCCCGAGCTCGTGGGCCTGACCGAGGGCCGCCAGGATGGCGATCACGCACAGGGACCGGTCACGGCGGCTCAGCTGCGGGCGCGACCAGATCTCGCCGAAGGCGAACCGGAACGCCAGTGCCCCGACATCGCCGAGCAGGCCGACCATGTTGGCCATGTCGGTCGCGGGGTCCGATGCGGCGCGGCCGGCGGTGAGGGTGCGACGCACGTCGGCGGCCCGTTCGTCGCGGGTGGCGTCGTCGAGATGCTCGGCGCCCTCGCGCTCGCGGCGGGTTCCCGGCGGGTTGCCGTCGATCTTGTTGTAGGCATTGTCCACGTGCCGCACCGAGCTCATGGCGGCGGGGAAGCCGGCATAGGCGGCGACGTGCAGCAGCAGCTCGTCGATTTCGACGCGGGTCATGCCGTGGTTGAGGGCGTTGGCGACGTGCAGCTCGAGTTCCTCGTCGCGCGCCTGCGCCATCAGCACCGACACCACGACCAGGCTGCGGTCGCGGCGCGACAGCTGCGGACGCGCCCACAGATCACCCATCACCGCGCTCGACGCGAAGGTGCCCAGGGCGCCGAGACGGCGTTCCATGCCGTTGGCGATCTTGCCGGCGGTGGCCTCGTCGACCCCGATCATGGTGCCGAGGACCTCGCGCGCGTCGGCGCTGCGCTGGTCCCAGTTCCGTGTGCTCGACACGCCGTCGCTCATGGTTCCCCCTTCGTCCGCCGGTCCGGGCCGGCGCTGGCTGTCACGGTCTCGCCGACAGAACCGGCCGTTGGTGGCCGTGGCGGCGGCCGTATCGTAGGACGCCGGGCGTTCAGCTGCGCTCGGGTGCCAGCACCTCGGCGGCGAAATGCTCGAGCTGCTCGACCAGACGGGACCGGCCACCCTCCAGTGCCGCGGGCGACATGGCCGACAGCACCAGGTCGGTGACGCCGATCTCGCGGTAGCGGCCGACGGCGTCGCGCAGCTGCTCGGCGGTGCCGTGCATCGGGGCGCGGGGCGGTCGGTCCCTCGGTCCGGTCCACAGGTCGAGGTCGAGACAGGCGTGGACCCGGAAGCCGTCGAGGCGTGAGCGGCCGGCGGCGGCCAGCTCGGCGTCGATGACCGGCAGGCGCTTGGCCATGCTCTCCGGTGGCAGGCGCATCGGATGCCAGCCCTGCCACCGCGCTGCCCTTCGTAGGGCCGGTGCACGGTTGCCGCCGACCAGGATCGGTGGATGCGGTGAACGGAACGGCTTGGGGGTGCAGACCACGTCGGCGAAGTCCCAGCGCTCACCGTGCACGGTGGCACTGCCGGGGGCCCACAGCGCGGCCATGACCATCAGGAACTCGTCGGTGAACGCGCCACGCTCGTGGTAGGGCACGCCGAGCGCGGCGTTCTCCTCGGGCAGGCTGCCGACGCCGACGCCGACGAGCAGCCGGCCCTTGCTGAGGTGATCGAGCGTGGCGAGCTGCTTGGCCAGGTTGACCGGGTGCAGGTAGGGGAGCACCAGGACGCTGGTACCGAGCTCGACCCGCTCGGTCTTGGCGGCGGCCCAGGTGAGCACGGTGAGGGCGTCGTGATAGGGCCGGTCGCCGAGACGTTCGCGCACGTAGCCGATGTTGAGCACGTGGTGCGCCACCCACACCGAGTCGAAGCCGAGGCGTTCGCAGTCGACGGCCACCTCGGCGACCTCGTCGGGATCGGTGACCCCCATGTTGTTGGGCAGGGTGAAGCCGAAGCGCATGGCCCCATCATCGCTCGCCGTGCCGGGAGCGGCGTTCCGTTCCGGCAGGATTCGAAAGAGAAGTAGATTTTCGGCATGAGCGACATCAGCACCGTTTCCGGCAGGCGGGCCGAGCAGGCCGATCAGGCCGATCAGATCGAGCATCACGACGTGGTGGTGATCGGTGCCGGTGTGTGCGGGATCTTCATGCTGTACCGGCTGCTCGAGCACGGCTTCGACGCCACGGTGCTCGAGGCCGGGAGCGACGTCGGGGGAACCTGGTACTGGAACCGCTACCCGGGCGCCCGCTTCGACTCCGAGAGCTACACCTACGGCTACTCGTTCTCCGAGGAGCTCCTACAGGAATGGAACTGGAGCGAGCACTTCGCCCCCCAGCCCGAGACGTTGCGGTACCTGCAGCACGTGGTCGCCAAGTTCGACCTGCGGCCCCACATGCAGTTCGGCTGCCGGGTGGCTCGCAACACCTACGACGAGGCCTCGAACACCTGGACCGTGGAGCTGCAGGACGGCCGTCGCGTGAGCTGCCGGGTGCTGATGACGGCCATCGGCCTGCTGTCGGCGGCAACCCTGCCCCGCTACCCGGGCGTAGAGAGCTTCGCCGGTCGGTCCTTCCACACCTACAACTGGCCGCACGAGCCGGTGGACTTCACCGGCAAGCGGGTGGCGGTGATCGGTACCGGTGCGACCGGCGTTCAGGTCATTTCCGCCATCGCCGACCGGGTGGGTGAGCTGACCGTGTTCCAGCGTCGACCGAACTGGTGTGCGCCGCTGCACAACCGCCCGATCACCGAGGCGGAGATGGCCGACATCAAGTCGCGCTACGACGAGATCTTCGCCCGCTGCCGCGAGACGCCGGGCGGCTTCATCCACGGCCCCGTACGGCAGAGCATGTTCGAGGTGCCCGAGGAGGAGCGGCTGGCGTTCTGGGAGGAGCTGTACGCCTCGCCGGGCTTCGGGGTGTGGCTGGGCAACTACATCGACATGCTGATGGACGAGAGGGCGAACGCCGAGTTCACCCGCTTCATCGCCGACAAGATCCGGGCGCGGGTGAACGACCCGGAAGTCGCCGAGAAGCTGATCCCCAAGGACCACGGGTTCGGGACCCGGCGGGTGCCGATGGAGACCCGGTACTTCGAGGCCTACAACCGCGACAACGTGCACCTCGTCGACATCAACGAGACCCCGATCGAGGAGATCACCCCGACCGGCATCCGTACCTCGGCGCAGGCCTACGAGTTCGACATCATCGTGTACGCCACCGGCTTCGACGCCATCACCGGCTCGTTCGACCGGATGGAGTTCGTCGGGGTCGGCGGTCGCACGCTGCGCGAGAAGTGGGCGGAGGGGCCGGTCACCTACCTCGGGTTGGGTGCGTCGGGGTTCCCGAACCTGCTGACCCTCGCCGGCCCGACGGCCGGTTCGGTGTCGACCAACTTCCCCCGCGGCATCGAGGAGGCGGTGGACTGGACGACCCGGTTGCTGCTGTTCATGCGGGAACACGGCTACGAACGCATCGAGCCCACCGCCCCGGCCGAGCGGGAGTGGACCGACCACGTCAAGGAGATGTACGCCGGCCTGCTGCTCAGCAACGCCCGCTCGTGGATGACCGGCTACAACTCCAACGTCGAGGGCCACGACCGTGTGCGTCACGTCATCTACAACGGTGGGGCCCCGCGGTTCCGCAAGCGGCTGGCCCGGGTGGCCGAGCACGGCTACGAGGGGTTCTCCTTCGCCTGAGCGCGAAGGGCCCCACAGCACCTGCGGTCGACGGTCCGCTCGTTGCCCGAGGTCTCAGCCGCCCTGGCGGGGAGGGCGAGGCCAGCCGTTGGCGGTGGCGCGTTCCCAGTCCGCCGCGGCTCCCCGCCGTACCGCGCGGTACACCGCACGGGCGGTGCGCGAGCCCCAGTAGGAACGCGGTCCGCCGAACGATCGGCGTCCGTCGGTATCGGGTCCGTCGGTGTCGGGTTGCGGCCCGGCGTCGACGGCCGGCGCCGGCGCGTCGCACGCCACGCAGATGGCGTCCGACGCAGTGCCGGTCCCGGCCACCCCGGCGTCGACGAGGGCTTGCACCTTGGCCTCGGTGGCCGTGGCCAGCAGGTTCACCAGCGCCCCGTCGCCGAGCCGGTCGGGCACGACCACAAGGATGTTGATTGTGCCGACGGGCGGCATGGTGCCGGACGCCGGATCGGGGACGGTGACGATCGGCGGCGGCGCCGCAGCCCAGGTCGGCCAGCCCAGCCCGACCGTGGCGAGCACGGCCACGCCGTCGTCCTCCTCGTGTTCGACGGTGACCACGTCCACCGCGGTCAGCATCCCCACGCCCGGGCCGCGCAGCGCCGACGCGTCGGCGAGTTCGCGGACATGGGCGGCGGGGTCGAACCGGTCGTAATCGGCATGCACCTGGGCGTTGAGAAACCAGTGCATCGGCCCGATACCCCCGCCCACCAACGCCGTGGACACCGCCCGCAGCGGCTGCGCCGGTTTCCACCACAGCACCGAGAGGTCCTGGCCCTGTTCGTGACGTTGGGCGAACGCAGGGTTGATCACGTCGCCTCCGGCGGGTCGGCTGCATCGACGCGGCGCGTGTGCTGGCCGCCGGTTCCCCGGGTCGGCACCACGATGAGCCGATCCCCGTCGTGCAGTACCCGCACCGAGGCCCGGTAGTACCGCGACAGCGTCACCTCGGTCAGCACGTCCTGCGGCGGCCCGCTCGCGGCCACCGCGCCGTCGGCCAGGAGCACCACCTGGTCGGCGTACTGACCGGCCAGGGTCAGGTCGTGCATCGTCGACAGGACGGTGAGACCGGCCTCGCGCCGCAGCGTGTCGACGAGGTCGAGTACGTCGATCTGGTGGCCGATGTCCAACGAGCTCGTCGGTTCGTCGAGCAGCAGCACCGGCGCTTCCTGGACCAACGCCCGGGCGATGGCGACCCGCTGGGCCTCACCGCCGGAGAGCGAGGTGAGCCGGCGCGGGGCGAGAGACGCCGCACCGAGTCGGTCGAGAACGGCGCCGACGGCGCGCAGGTCCGATCGCGACTCCCGGGCGAAGGGGCCCATATGGGCCAGGCGGCCGAGCAGGACGTAGGAGCCCACCGTCATCCCGGGCGGCAGGACCGGGCTCTGCGGGACCAGCGCCAGGTGGCCTGCACGCTGGCGGGCGCTGAGGGTGCTGGTACGTACCCCGCCGACCTCGACGGTGCCCCGGTGCTCGACGAGGCCCATCACCGCCCGCAGCAGGGTCGACTTGCCGGCGCCGTTCGCCCCCACGACCGTCGTCCAGCCACCCGGAGCGACGCAGACCGAGACGTTGCGCAGCACGTCGCGCCCGGCGAGCTGCACCGAGATCTCACGCAGGGTGACCCCGCTCGGTGCCGGCCGTGTGCGCCGGGTGGCCACGGTCTGGCTCATCGGTCCTGGCGGCCGGCGGAGCGCAGTACGAGCACGAAGAACGGGGCACCGAGGAACGCCGTCACCACACCGATGGGCAGCTCGGCGGGTGCGAGCACGGTGCGGGCGACGAGGTCGGTCATGGCCAGAAAGGCCGCGCCGAACAGCAGCGACAACGGGAGCACGACCCGGGCACTCGAACCCATCAGCATTCGCACCAGGTGCGGCACGATGATGCCGACGAAGACGATCAGCCCGCTCACGGCGACCGCCGCGGCGGTGCCCAGGGTGGCGGCGAGGACCACCACGAGTCGGATCCGTCTCGGGTCCGCACCCAGCGAGGTCGCCTCGTCGTCGCCGACGGCGAGGACGTCGAGCCGCCGTCGGTAGGCGAGCAGCACGGCGAGGGCGATCACGGCGTACGGCAGGAACAGCAGGACGTCGTGCCAGCCCGAGGTCGACAACCGTCCGAGGATCCACGAGTACACCCGGCGGATGTCCTCCTGGTTGCGTTGCTGCAGGTAGGTCTGCATTGCGGTGAAGAACGCAGAGACCGCCACGCCCGCCAGTACCAGGGCGATCGGCGCGTTGCCCCGGGCACCCGCTGCGCCGAGGAGGTAGGTCAGCCCCATCGCCACCAGGCCGCCGATGAACGCGCCGAGTGGGACCAGGGCGGGCGACGCCCACGAGCCGTCCGAGACCAGCAGCAACGTGGCCCCGAAGCCCGCGCCGCCGGCGACGCCGAGCAGGTACGGATCGGCGAGCGGGTTGCGGAAGGTGGCCTGGTAGGCCCCGCCCGCGGTGGACAGCACCGCTCCGACGAGCAGGCCGAGCACCACCCGGGGCAACCGGAACTCCCACACGATGGTCCGCTCGGTGTCCGACAGCCCGGAGGGCAGGCGCAGCAGCTCGCGCACCACCGAGCCGGCCCCGAGCCGTACCGGTCCGATCATGACCCCGGCGACCAGGGCGATCGCCACCGCCAGGAAGCCTGCAGCCAGCCATGGACGCGACAGCCGCTCCGGCCCGATCAGCGGTTCGTCGACGCCGGCCGCGGCGGCGGTCCCGGCCGGCGACGGAACGGCAGCCGGGGGAGACGTGCGTGGCGCCTCGGTTGCCGCGTCCGGTCCCGTGCGGTCGTCGGTGGGCGCGTCCGGCCCGGCAGCATCCGGGCTGGTCGCCACCGCCGCGTCGGTCACGGGACCAGCGGGCTTCACTTGGCGACGGGCTGCTTGGTGACGGCGTCAGCGACGGCGCGGAGGAACTCGACGATGCGCGGGCCCCAGCGGGCGGCGATGTCGTCGTCGAGCTCGACCACCGAACCGGAGGACACCGCCTTCAGCTTCGACCAGCCCGGACGAGCCCCGACGGTGGCCTTGCTCTGCCCGCAGCACTTGGTGTCGCCCAGGAAGATCAGGTCGGGGTTGGCGCTGACCAGGTACTCCTGGGACAGCTGGGGGTAGCCGGAGCCGTCCTTGTCGGCCGCATCGGCGATGTTGGTCAGCCCGGCCAGCGAGTACAGCGACCCGATGAAGGTCTTGGACGTCGCGCTGTAGAGCGTGTCGTCGAGCTCGTGGTAGTAGGTCGGCTTGGTCGTCCGTTTGGGGAGTCCGGCGACGATTTTGTCGATCTCGCTCTGCATCGAGGCCACGACCTTGGCGGCGGCTGCGGTGTGGCCGGTGGCCGTGCCGAGCAGAGCGATCTGGGCGTAGCTGTCCTTGATCGTCTCGGCGGCGGGAAGGACCAGCAGCGGCACCTTGGCCTTGGCAAGGCCGTCGACCAGCTCGGGCACGGCGTCGGCGACCACCACCAGATCAGGGTTCATCCCGACGACGGCCTCGACGTTGGGGGTGAAGCCGGACAGGTCGGTCATCGGTGCGTCCGCCGGGTAGTTGGACTGGTCGTCGACCGCCTTGACCTGCTTGCCGGCGTCGATGGCGAAGAGCATCTCCGTCGCCGTCGGCGACAGCGACACGATGTGGACCGGCTCGGCCTTGATGGTGACGGGGCCCTCGTTGGTATCGAGTTGCACCGGGAAGGCGCCGGCCTCGGCCGACGGTGTCGCCTTGGCGTCGTCGCTGCCACCGGATGAGCAGGCCGGGGCCACCAGTGCCAGGGCGAAGGTTCCCGCCAGCGCGATGCGGCGGATGGGAAGGGTCATGGAAGCCTCCTGTCGGTCGAGGATCCCGCTCGCCGACAGTGGCCGTGCCCTGCCGTACGAATCGCTCTATCCTCGAGAGCGGTGTTCGTCGAAAAACCGCTACGGCAGGCGACCTGGCTCGTCTCCCACCCGGGATCGGGTCGGAGAACCACAGTTGCGGGACAGCGCCGGGATCACACCGGACTTCGCTGACCGTTCGGTTGCGGCGCACTGTAGCCGCGAACCCCTTGCGGCACCCGTCAGCCCCGGCGCCACGACCGGCGTGAGGTCGGCAGGTGCCGTGGGACGGGCCGATCAGGCGTAGTTGACGGCCAGTTCCGACTCACGCTCGCCGGCGATGCGGGTGTGCCACATGCGGCGCGGCTCGGTCAGGTCGAACTCGGTGGCGCAGTGCAGCAGCCGCCGGTTGTCCCACACGATGGCGTCGCCCTCGGTCCACCGGTGGAAGTGCACCCGGGGCGGTCGGCAGGCCTCGACGACCAGCCGGTCGAGCAATGCCTCGGACTCGGCGGGTTCCATCCCGATGATGCCGTAGGCATGGCGGCCGATGCACAGGTTGGGCCGACCGGTCTCGGGGTGGATCTTCACCAGCGGCCGGAGGCAGGGCTCGCCGTCGTGGTAGCCGTACTGGTCATAGCCGCCACGGTCGTTGGTCTTGGACGGCAGGTACCCGGCCCGACCCTGGCTGTAATACAGCGAGTGGTAGGCCTGCAGCCCGGCGAGCTGCTGCTGGGTGTCGGCGTCGAGGGCCTCGTAGGCGGCCCGCATGTCGGCGAACCCGGTCGGGGCGCCGCAGCTCGGCACGATCTCGGCGGTGAAGACGGCACCCTTCGCCTGCACCGGCATGTAGGTGCTGTCGTGGTGCCAGCCCTCGTTGCCGCGGATGCCCTTGACCACGTCGTCGTCGGGCGCGCTGTGGATCCGCCCGCTCTTGCCGACGTTGGAGATCGGTGCCGCGGCGAACTCGAGCTCGCCGAAGCGCAGCGCGAACTCGTTCTGCTCGTCACGGGTCAGGTGCTGCGCCGGGAAGATCAGCAGCCCGTACTCCAGCCAGGCTCGGCGGATGGCCTGCCAGGTCTGCCCGTCCAGCGAGCGCAACTCGAGGCCGCGTACGGTGGCGCCGAAACTGGCGTCGACCGGTTCGATGTCCAACGTTTCCCCCATGGGCGAAGCGTACGACCCGGGCGCCACCACGACAAGCAACCCGCCATGGACGTTCAGCCCGAGGTTCGGGCCGGCCGTTCAGATCGAGAAGTCGTCGCCGGACCACACGCCTGCGGCCGACGGCCGCAGGGAGGTCAGCACCGGCGTGCCGCCGGCCGCGGTCTCGAGCTGGTCGAGTCGCGCGGTGAGCGACGCCAGGCTGGTGGCCACCAGATCGGGCATATGGCTGCCGTTGAGGTCGGGCTGGACCTCGGTCGGGCGGTTGCGGGTGCGCGAGATGACCTGGCCGGGCACACCGACCACCACCGAGTTGGGTGGTACCGGGCGGACCACGACGGCGTTGGCCCCGACCCGGCTGTCCGAGCCGACCTCGATCGGCCCGAGGATCTTGGCGCCGGCCCCGATCGTGACCCGGTCGCCGATCGTGGGATGACGCTTGCCTTTGGCCAGGCTGGTCCCGCCGAGGGTGACCCCGTGGTACATCATCACGTCCTCGCCGATCTCGGAGGTCTCACCGATCACCACGCCCATGCCGTGGTCGATGAACAGCCCGGGGCCGATCCGGGCCCCGGGGTGGATCTCGATCCCCGTGAACCAACGTGAGAACTGCGACAGGGCCCGCGCCGGGAAGCGCAGCCCCCGGCTCCACAGGGCGTGGGCGCCACGATGCATCCAGACCGCGTGCAGGCCCGGGTAGAGCAGGGCCACCTCGAGCGACGAACGCGCTGCAGGGTCCCGCTCCCGGGCCGATCGGAGATCGCGTCGCAGGGACGACACGTCAGTCGGCGAGGTCGGCGAACAGTGCCGTGCTGAGGTACCGCTCGCCGAAGGAGGGGATCACCACCACGATGCGCTTGCCGGCGTTCTCGGGTCGCTTGGCCAGCTGCAGTGCCGCCCAGGTGGCCGCTCCGGAGGAGATACCGACCAGCAGGCCCTCGGTGGCGGCCATGGCCCGGGCGGTGGCGAAGGCATCGTCGTTGGCGACCTGGATGACCTCGTCGTAGACGGTGGTGTCGAGGATGCCGGGGACGAAGCCGGCCCCGATCCCCTGGATGGGGTGGGGACCCTTCTGTCCGCCGGAGAGGACCGGCGAGGCGGCGGGCTCGACGGCGACGATCTGCACGGAGGGCTTCTTGGCCTTGAGCGCCTGGCCCACACCGGTGATGGTGCCGCCGGTACCGACGCCGCCGACCACGATGTCGACGGTGCCGTCGGTGTCGTTCCAGATCTCCTCGGCGGTGGTCGCCTTGTGGATCGCCGGGTTGGCCGGGTTCTCGAACTGCTGGGGCATGAAGTAGCGGGGGTCGCTGTCGGCGAGTTCCTTGGCCTTGGCGATTGCGCCGCCCATCCCCTCGGGCCCGGGGGTGAGGATGAGTTCGGCGCCGTAGGCCCGCAGGAGCATGCGCCGCTCCTTGCTCATGGTCTCCGGCATGGTGAGCACGATCCTGTAGCCGCGGGCGGCGCAGACCATGGCCAGGGCGATGCCGGTGTTGCCGCTGGTCGGCTCCACGATGATGGTGTCGGGCTTGATCAGGCCGTCACGCTCGGCGGCGTCGATCATGGCGACACCGATGCGGTCCTTGACGCTGTGGGCCGGGTTGTAGAACTCCAGCTTGGCCAGCACGTCGGCGACGGCGCCGTCGCTCACCCGCTGCAGACGGACCAGCGGCGTGTTGCCGACCAGTTCGGTGACGTTCTCGGCGATCTTCATGGTTCGCTTCCCCCGGGGTCGATGACGACGGTCACTCAGCCTAATACCCGACGAGTGCGGTAGGGAATACGTCCGAGGATGCCCCTGCCCGGAAATCCGGGCCCGGCCGGCCCGGCACGCATGTGCGACCCGGCTGCTTCAACCGAGCAGGCTCTCCAGCTCGATCGCCACGCCGTCCTCGTCGTTGGAGCCGACCACGGCGTCGGCCGCCGCCCGGACCGCCTCGTGGGCGTTGGCCACTGCCAGTCCCCGTCCGGCCCAGCGAAGCATCTCGAGGTCATTGGGCATGTCACCGAACGCGACTGCGGCCGCGGCGTCGATCTGCAGTTGGGCGGCGAACTCCGCCAACGTGGCTCCCTTGTTCACCCCCGGTGCGCTCATCTCGAGCAGGTGTTGGCCACCCGACCAGGTGACCTCGGCCAGATGGCCGAGCTCGCGGGTGTTGGCGGCGAGCGCGGTCTGCACGTCGTGGCCGTCGATGCGGGCGAGCAGCTTGACCGCCGGCACCCGTACCAGCTCATGGGCATCGTCGATCCGGGTGCCCGGGGGTGGCGTCCAGACGGTCTTCCAGCCGGGCTCGAGGCCGAGGTGATCGACGGTCTCGACGGCGAAGAGGACGCCGGGAAACGCGGCTCGGAGCCGATCGACGATCTCGGCCATGGCGTCGGGGGAGAGGGTGTGGCTGGTCACCACCGAGCGGTTGGCGAGGTCGTAGACCAGGGCACCGTTGGCGCACACCGCGATGCCGCGATGGTCGAGCCGGTCGCCGATGTCCTCGATCCACCGGGGCGGGCGGCCCGTCGCCAGCACCATGGTCATGCCGGCCCGTTCGCATGCCGTGACCGCCTCGACGGTGCGCGGGCTCAGGGTCCCGTCGCTACGCAGCAGCGTGCCGTCGAGATCCGACGCGATCAGTCGGGCGTGGACGGGGGGCTCACCGGGCATGTGCCGACGCTACCCCCGGTGCAGCGACCCGTCCGCCGACCGCCTTGCCGATCGGGTGGTTCAGGTTTCCGTCAGCGATCGGTAACACACCGTTGACCGGATGGGCGAACAGCGGCAACGCTCCCTCCGTACCCTCCCGGCACGACAGCTACGCGACAGCTTGTCGTTCCATGACGGTCGACAGCCGGGCGGGGCCCGGCGCAGAAAGGGTGCTCATGAGCGGTCTCGGTGGTCTGAACAAGGGCCCGGGTGGCCTGGTGGTCGGGGTGTGCCAGTTCCAGTTGCCGACGGTGGAGACCCCGGCGCAGCTCGGCGCCACCGCCGAGAAGATCTGCGGGATCGTCGAGCGGACCAAGGCCGGCATGTCCAACCTGGACCTGATCGTGTTCCCCGAGTACTCGCTGCACGGGCTGTCGATGAACACCGACGACGCCCTCATGTGCGACCTCGACGGGCCGGAGGTGGCGTCCTTCCAGGCCGTGTGCAAGCAGACCTCGACGTGGGGCTGCTTCTCGCTGATGGAACGCAACCCCGGTGGCTACCCGTGGAACTCCGGCATCATCATCGACGCGTCCGGCGACATCGTCCTGTACTACCGCAAGCTGCACCCGTGGGTGCCGGTCGAGCCGTGGCACCCGGGTGACCTGGGTATCCCGGTGTGCGACGGGCCGGCCGGCTCGAAGATCGCCCTGATCATCTGCCACGACGGGATGTTCCCCGAGATGGCCCGGGAGTGCGCCTACAAGGGTGCCAACGTGATGCTGCGGACTGCCGGGTACACCGCGCCGATCCGCCAGGCCTGGAAGGTGTCAAACCAGCACAACGCCTTCTCGAACCTGATGTACACGGTGAACGTGTGCCTCGCCGGCTCCGACGGGATGTTCCGCTCGATGGGCGAGGGGATGATCTGCAACTTCGACGGCACCGTGCTGGCCGAGGGCGGCGGGTTCCCCGACGAGGTGATCACCGCCGAGATCGTCCCGTCGCGTGCCGACGAGGCCCGCATCGGGTGGGGTGTCGAGAACAACATCTACCAGCTGGCCCATCGTGGGTACACCGCGGTGGCGGGCGGCGCGACCGACTGTCCGTACACCTGGGTGAAGGACCTGGCGAACGGCTCGTACCGCTTGCCCTGGGAGGACGCGGTCCAGGTGACCGACGGCCGGGCCTTCGGCTTCGAGCCGCTCGGCTGAGCGTCGGCGAGCGTCGGCCCGGCGCTCAGGCCGGGTCGGCGACCGCGGCCGAGAACTGGGTCTGGTACAGGGTGTAGTAAGCCCCGCCGGCGGCGATGAGCTGCTCGTGGCTGCCCTGTTCGACGATGCGGCCGGCCTCCATCACCAGGATCACGTCGGCATTGCGGATGGTGGAGAGCCGGTGGGCGATGACGAAGCTCGTGCGGTCCGAGCGCAGTGACGCCATCGCCCGCTGCACGAGGACCTCGGTACGGGTGTCGACGGAGCTGGTGGCCTCGTCGAGGATCAGGATCGCCGGATCGGCGAGGAACGCCCGGGCGATGGTCAGCAGCTGCTTCTCGCCGGCGCTGACCGTGCCGCCCTCGTCGTCGATCATCGTGTCGTAGCCGTCGGGAAGGGCATGGACGAACCGGTCGACGTAGGCCGCCCGGGCGGCCGCCAGGATGTCCTCCTCGGTGGCGTCGGGCCGGCCGTAGGCGATGTTCTCGCGGATGGTCCCCCCGAAGAGCCAGGTGTCCTGCAGCACCATGCCGATGTCGGCGCGCAGCGTCCGGCGGGCCATGGCGGCGATGTCGTGACCGTCGAGGGTGATACGCCCCCCGTCGAGCTCGTAGAAGCGCATGATCAGGTTGACCAGCGTGGTCTTGCCGGCTCCGGTCGGGCCGACGATCGCCACGGTGGTGCCGGGCTCGGCGACCAACGACAGGTCCTCGATGAGCGGCACGGCCGGGTCATAGGAGAAGCTGACCGACTCGAAGGCCACCCGGCCCCTCGTCGGACCCTGCACGGATAGCGCCGGCACGGGGTCGGGGGACTGCTCCTCGGCGTCGAGCAACTCGAAGACCCGTTCGGTGGAGGCGATCCCGGACTGCAGCACGTTGACCATCGACGCCGTGTGGGTCAACGGCTGGGTGAACTGCCGGGAGTACTGGATGATGGCCTGCACGTCGCCGAGGCTGATCGCGCCGCCGGCCACCCGCACCCCGCCGATGACGGCCAGCGCGACGTAGTTGAGGTTGCCGATGAAGGCCATCGCCGGCTGGATCGCGCCGGACATGAACTGGGCGCCGAAGCTGGCCTCGAACAGGTCGTCGTTGGTGTTGCGGAACCGGCCCTCGACCTCCTCCTGGCGACCGAAGGCCTTGACGATGGCGTGCCCGGTGAAGGCCTCCTCGATCAGCCCGTTGAGCTGGCCGGTGTGTTTCCACTGGGCGATGAAGCGGGTCTTGGAGCGCTTGGCGATCTGCTTGAGGGCGAGGATCGACATCGGCACGGTGAGCGCCGCCACCGTCGCCAGCAGCGGGGACACCACGAACATCATCACCAGCACCGCCACCACCGTCAGCAGCGAGGTGAGCAGCTGGCTGAGGGTCTGTTGCAGGCTCTGGGCCACGTTGTCGATGTCGTTGGTGACCCGGCTGAGCAGGTCGCCACGGGCGTTGCGGTCGAGATAGCTCAGCGGGAGGCGGTGGAGCTTCTCCTCGACCTCGGCCCGCAGGGCGAACATCGTCCGCTGCACCACACCGGCGAGCACGTAGGACTGCAGGTAGGAGAGCAGGAACGAGCCGGTGTACAACGCCAGGGCCGCCCCCAGCGTGCGGTGCAGCCGGCCGAAGTCGACGCCGTTGCCGCTGCGCAGGCCGTTGAAGACGATGTCGGTGGCCCTGCCGAGCACCCAGGGACCCGCGGCCACGAACGCCACGCTGACGACCGCCATGGTCAGCACCGCGACGACCCGGAAACGATCGGGGGCCATGCGCCCGACGAGGCGACGGGCGGTGGCGCCGAAGTTCTTGGACCGCTCCGGTGGGGCGCCGAAGCTCGACATCCGGCCGCTGCCCGGTCCGCCGCGTAGCTCGCTCGGAGGCGGCCGGTGGGCCGCGGTGTCATCGGCATCGGTCACGCCCCTCGTCGGGGCTGCGCCGTTCGTCGATGCCGAGGCATTCCCGGACCCAGCGCCGTTCGCCGCGCTCGGGCCGGGCGTGGGATCTGCCGGGTTCTCGGGGTCGGGGTCGGCGATGTCGCTCACGCTGCGGCCTCGTCGGCGCTGGCCTGGGAGGCGACGATCTCCTGGTAGGTCGGACAGTCGGCGAGCAGCTCGGCGTGGCTGCCCAGGCCCACTGCCCGGCCGTGGTCGAGCACCAGGATGCGGGTGGCGTGGCGAATGGTCGACACCCGTTGCGCCACGATGATCACGGCGGCGTCGGCGGTTGCCGGGGCCAGGGCGGCCCGGAGCCGGGCATCGGTGGCGAGGTCGAGCGCCGAGAACGAGTCGTCGAAGAGATAGACCTCGGGCTTGCGGATGAGCGCCCGGGCGATGGCGAGGCGTTGCCGCTGCCCGCCCGAGACGTTCGTGCCGCCCTGGGCGATCGAGGCCTCGAGACCGCCGGGCATCGCCGACACGAAGTCCTCGGCCTGGGCCACCCGGAGGGCCTCCCACATCTCCTCCTCCGTTGCGTCGGCCTTGCCGTAACGGAGGTTGGAGGCAACGGTGCCGGAGAACAGGTACGGCTTCTGGGGCACCAGTCCGATCCTCGACCACAGCACCGTCGGGTCGAGCCGGCGCAGGTCGACGCCGTCGAGAAGGACCGCGCCATCGGTGACGTCGATGAGCCGGGGGATCAGGTTCACCAGCGTGGTCTTGCCCGACCCGGTGCTGCCGATCACCGCCAGGGTCTCGCCGGCCCGGCAGCTGCAGGTGACCTCGCTGAGCACCGCCTCGTCGGCGCCGGGGTAGCGGAAGCCGACGGACTGCAGCTCCACGGTGCTGCGACGGGGTAGCTCCCGGAGCGCGTCCTCGGCGATGACCACCGAGCTGTCGGTGTCGAGGACCATCTGGATCCGGTCGGCACTGACCGCGGCCCGTGGCACCAGCGAGGCCATGAACGTGGCCATCATCACCGCGATGAGGATCTGCGTCAGGTAGGTGAGAAAGGCGATGAGGGCCCCGACGCTCATCGAGCCGGACGCCACGCGGGCGGCGCCGAACCACAGCACCGCCACGCTCGAGAAGTTGATGACCGCCATGACCACCGGGAACATCAGGGCCTGGATGCGGCCGGCACGCAGCGAGGTCGCGGTGAGGGTCTCGTTCGCCTGGCGGAAGCGCTCGGTCTCCTCAGGTTCCCGTACGAAGGCCCGCAGGACCCGGACTCCGGTGAGCTGCTCGCGCAGCACCTGGTTGATGCGGTCGATCCGCTCCTGCATCCGCCGGTACTGGGGGACCATCTTCAAGATGGCGCCTCCGACCGTCACGACCAGAACCGGGATGGCGACCAGCAGGATCCACGACAGGCCGACGTCCTGCTGCAGCGCCAGCACCGTGCCACCCACCGCGGTGATCGGGGCGGCGACCAACATGGTGCAGGTCATGAGCACCAGCATCTGGACCTGCTGGACGTCGTTGGTGATGCGGGTGATCAGCGACGGGGCCCCGAACAGGGCGACCTCGCGGGCCGAGAACCGGTTGACCTGGTGGAACAAGGCCGTGCGCACGTCGCGACCGAACGCCATCGAGGCCCGGGCGCCGCAGTAGACCGCCACGATGGCGAAGCAGATCTGTACCAGGGTGATGAGCACCATGATGCTGCCGACCCGCCAGATGTACCCGGTGTCGCCCCGGGCGACGCCCCGGTCGATCAGCCGGGCGTTGAGCGCCGGCAGGTACAGCGTGGCGAGGGCCTGGACCGCCTGGAACAGTACGACGAGGGCGAGGAGGAGGCGGTAGCGCCTGAGGTGGTGGGTCAACAAGCGCCACAGCATCGCCACGATCCTGCCACGCAGCCACCAGCAGACCGGTCACGCTCCGGTGACGGAGCTGCATCGCCGGGGGAGAGTGAGGCGAGTCTCCCGTTGACCGTGCGGCGCTCGGCGGGTAGACGATGGCCATCGTCACCGACGCGCGTTCCGTCAGCATCGTGATCACGGCATACAACTACGAGCGCTTCGTCGGTGACGCGGTGCGCTCGGCGCTCGCCCAGACGCATGGCGCGGTCGAGGTGGTCGTGGTCGACGATGGATCGACCGATGCCACCGGCGAACGGGCGGTCGCCTTTCCCGGGGTCCTGTTGATCCGCCAGGCGAACGGTGGCCAGGGCTCGGCGTTCAACGCCGGTTGGCGGGCCACCTCGGGCGACATCGTGATCTTCCTCGATGCCGATGACCTGCTCGAGCCGTCCGCAGCGAGCCGGGTGGTGGCGGCGATGGCCCGCGAGGTGTCGAAGGTCCAGTTCTGTCTGCGGGTGGTGGACGAGTCGGGGTCGATGACCGGTCGGGTGCTTCCCCATCACGCACGCATCGACGCCGGCAGGTTCCGTCGTCGGACCGAACGGGCCGGGTCGTACCCGACGCCTCCCACCTCGGGCAACGCGTTCGCCCGTTGGTACCTCGAGCGGGTCATGCCGCTGCCCGAGGAGGACTTCCGCTACAACGCCGAGGGCCTCCCGGTTCTGTTGGCACCGTTCTTCGGTGACGTGGTGCATCTCGACGAGGTGCTCGGTGCCTACCGGGTCCACGGCGGCAATCACATCGGGGGCCATTCCGATGTGCGACTCTTCCGGGAACAGCTCGATCGCGGCCACCGAAAGGCTGCCATCGCCGAACAGGTGCTCGACGACGTGCTCGGAATCCGATGGGACCATCGGCGTCTCCTGCGCCGAAACCCGTTCTATCTCGGTCGTCTGGCGGACCTGCAGGCGCTGGCCCCCGGTGATCCGCGGGTGGCCGGTTTGCACCCCATGGCCTTGCGCGCCCGGCTGGCCAGGGCTCGTCTGCTCGACCCGTTCGAAAGCCCCGCCGTGCGTGTGCGGGGCACGGTCGGAGCCTTGGTCGGTATCGGCGCTCGTCGGCGACGCTCGGCGGGGCGCCGAGCCGTGCCACCGGTCGCCCCCGCTGTGGCGGACGTCAGCGGCCGCTGAAGCGTGGCGCCCGCTTTTCCTTGAAGGCCGCCACCGCCTCGAGATGGTCTGCGGTGTTGAACGCCACGCCCATCGGGCCGGTGACCAGGTCGAGCGCGCCCGGCAGGTCGGTGCCGACCGACTGGCGGGCGACCTGCTTGATCAGACGGATGGCCACCCGGGGGCCGCGAGCGAGCCGCGCCGCGAACTCGAGCAACTCCGGGACGAGGGCGTCGTCGTCGCACACCCGTGAGACGATGCCCAGCTGCAGGGCGGTGTCGGCGTCGATGAACTCGCCGGTCCACAGCAACTCGAGGGCCTTGGACATGCCGACCAGGCGGGGCAGCAGGAAGGCGCCACCGTCGCCGGGGACCAGGCCCATCTTGACGTAGCTCTCGCAGAACTGGGCGCGCCGACTCGCCCAGCGGATGTCGGCCATCAGGGCCATGTCCATGCCGGCGCCGGTCGCTGCGCCGTTGACCGCGCACAGGTACGGCTTCTGCAGGGCGGCGACGGCCCGGCCGACCGGATGCACGTGGGTGCGCAGATAGTCACCGATGTGCAGCGCCGCGTTACCCTCGACCGCCCCGAGGGTGGACACGTCGCCGCCGGCGCAGAACGCCCGGCCGGCCCCGGTCAGCACCACGGCAGCCACGTCGTCGTCGAGCTGGCATTCGTGCAACGCCGCAGCCCAGTCGGCCAACATCGTGTTGTGGAAGGCGTTGAGCGCCTCCGGCCGGTTCAGTGTGATGGTGGCCACCCCATCGGCCTTCTCGAAGCGCAACTCGTCACCCATGGCCCGATCCTGCCATGCCGGGCTGCTGCGGGTCGCTTCGTCGGGCTCGGTCAGCCTTGCTCGAAGCTGACCAGGATGGCGGCGTTGGCGATGACCAGCGCATCGTCGCCCGTCGGGGACTCGACGTCGAGCCCGCCGGCGACTGGCGTCACGGTGACCGTACCGTACGGTACCTCGGCGGCGATGGCCGCGAGGTCGAGGGCATCAGGCCGGGCGACCGCAATGCGCACCTCGATGTGCATGTCCCGGCGGGACTTCCCGGCGGCCTCGAAGAAGTTCAGGCTGCTGTGGCGCAACGCATCGGACACTGCCCGCCGCGCCGCGTTGGTGTAGTCGCGGCCGTGTACGTCGACGCCCATGCCCATCTCGGTGATCCAGCGAACCAGTGCCATGCCGGCACGGTAGTCCTGTGGCGCCACGGTAGAGAGGGGCCGACGGCTCCGTCGTTGCCGGGCCGGGCCCCCGGCCCGGCTCGCTACGCGACCGGTGGCGGTTCGGGCGGCGGTTCTGTCGGCGGGGGCGTGGTGGTCGGCGGCGGGGCCGGCGGCTCGGTGGTCGTCGTGGGCGGTGGTTCCGTCGTCGTCGTCGTCGTCGGGGGAGGCTCGCTCGTGGTGGTGGTGGGCGGCTCGGTGGTCGTGGTGGTCGGCGCCGCCGTGGTCGTCGTGGAGGGCTCGGTGGTGGTCGGCGGTGCCGTGGTGGTGGGAGCCGGCGGGAGGGTGGTCGCCGGGGGTGGGGTCGTCGGCGGAGGCGAGGCCGTGGTGGGCGGTGCCGGTGGCCGGGTGGTCACGGTGATGACGATGCCGGCCCACGGCGCTGCGGTGGTGGTCACCCCAAGCGGGGCCGACACGGTCTGATTGCCGGACGTGCTGCCTGCCACTGCGGTGGTGGTCGCCGGGCCCGTCGTGGCGACGGCCTGGGTGGCGCTGGTGGTCGGGCCGAGGGTGGTGACCGTGACGCTGCCGGGGGTCGGGCCCGGCAGTCGGGCGCCCGGAGCCTCGGCGCCCGCGTATTCCCCGATGCCGTCGATGACAACCGTGCGGGCGGTCGGTCCGGTGGACGAGGTGAATGCCGCGGCCAGCGCACCGACCGCGAGCGCCGCAGCCGTTCCCAGCCCGGTCATCGCCAACACCCGCCGGCGCCCACGCCCGGGCTCGATCTCCGCCGTGCCCGCAGCGATCGCTGCCGGCGGTGACGGGACCGACGGCGCAAGGGGTACCGCAGGGGCGACTGCTACCGGCAGGGGGGAGATGGCGTCGGCGGCGGCGATCAGCAGCGCCAGCAGCCCGGGTACCCGTTCGAGCGGCCGGTCGGGCTGGACGGTGTCGGCCAGTTCGCTGACCAGCCAAGTCAGGTCGACGGTACCGACCGAGTCGCGCCTCAGCTCGCCGAGCCGGTCGGTGAGGCTGTGGTAGAGCACCAGCTCCGAGCCACGGACCAGGGCGTGACAGGTGCGCACATCGGCGCGTTCGATGCGGCTGACTTCGTCGAGATCGAGCTCGCACAGGTACGCGAGAGCCAGGGCCGAGCGGAATTGCGCCGGGAGCAGCGCGAGGGCGACGAGGGTCTGACGGATCGGACCCTCGCCGAGCGCGAAGGCCCGCCGCTCACCGGGCGCGAGCAGGCCGAGGGCCCGTGCCCGGGTGCTGACCAGGGCCTCGGTGGTGGCGGCGTGCGCCTTGCCGGTGCCGGTGGGCGACCGCGTCGCCGAGACAGCCGGGTCGAAGACCGCAGCGGCGAACTCGGGGTCGAGGGTGATGAGCGCGCCGTAGCGGTAGCGCCTGGCGGCCTCGGGGTCGAGGGGGGTCGCCGATGACGCTGCACCTGAGGTGTGCACGGCCGCATCCACTGCTCAGGCCCCCTTCCCGCTCTCGCCGACTGCGCCCACCGCTGCCTGAACGATGGGTGAAGCGTACCGGTGTCCCTGTCGTTGCCACTGGTCGGCAGGGCGTTCTTTTCCGGGGCTACCCTGCCCGCCATGGCCCGACGGAATCCCCGCGAACACGGAGAGTGGTTGGCCCGGACCGTGGAGGAAGCCCTCGAACCGGAGCTGCCCATCGTCGACCCCCACCATCACCTGTGGACCCATGTCGAGCCTCCCTACCTGCTCGACGAACTGCGCGGCGACACCGGGGCAGGTCACCGCGTCACCGACACGGTCTTCGTCGAGTGCGGCTGGGCCTGGGATCGTGACGCCGCAGACCCGGTCATGGTGCCGGTGCCGGAAGTAGCGGCGGTAGCCGAACTGGCCCGACGCAGCGACGACGGGGCGGGTAGCCGCATCGCCGCCATCGTCGGCCACGCCGACCTCCGGTACGGGGCCGAGGCGGGCCGTGCGCTCGATGCGCTGGCCGAGGCCGGCGACGGCCGGTTCGTCGGTATCCGTCATGCAACGGCGTGGGACGCCGACCCGGCGATCCCCGATCACCGTACCGAACCCGGTCCGGGGCTCATGGGGGATGCGACCTGGCGTCGTGGCTTCGCCGAGTTGGCGTCGCGGGGACTGTCCTACGACGCCTGGCTGTACCACCCGCAGATCCCGGAGTTGGTCGAGTTGGCCCGGGCGTTTCCCGAGGTGCCGATGGTGTGCGATCACCTCGGCGGGCCGCTCGGCGTTCGGTCCTACGGCGGCCGCCGCAGCGAGGTGCACAGTCAGACCCGTGGCGCGCTCGAACAGTTGGCCTCCTGCCCCAACGTGACGCTCAAGCTCGGTGGTATCGGCATGGCGGTGATGGGCGACGGTTGGCACCGACGTGAGCAACCGCCGGGCTCCGGGGAGATCGCTGCGGTCTGGGGGCCGTTCATCCGGTGGTGCATCGACACGTTCGGCCCCGACCGTTGCATGTTCGAGTCGAACTTCCCGGTGGATCGCGAGTCGGTCTCGTACGTGGTGCTGTGGAACGCCTTCAAGCGCATGACCGCCGACCTCGGCGCCGACGACCGTGCCGCACTGTTCGGGGGAACGGCACGACGGGTGTACCGGCTGGCCTGAACCGCCCGGCTGGCCTGAACCGCCCGGCTGAGCTGAGCGGCGTGGCTGACCGGGACCGCCCGGTGGGCCGCGGCGCTACCATCCGGCGATGCTCGACGGGATCAAGGTGCTCGACCTCACGCAGTACTTCGCCGGCCCTTCGGCCTCGAGGTTGCTGGCCGAGCTGGGCGCCGACGTCATCAAGGTCGAACTCGCCCCCGGTGGGGACCCGTCGAGGCTGCTGCCCGTCGGGCGTGACGGCCGCAGTGGCTACTACGTCCAGCAGAACCGCGGGAAGCGGGCGATCTGCGTCGACTTCGACCGGCCGGAGTCGTGGGCCCTGCTCACCCGGCTGGCAGGCGAGGTCGACATCGTGGTGGAGAACTTCGGTCCCGGGGTGCTCGAGCGGCGGGGGCTGGACTACGCGACCTTGAGTGCGCTCCATCCGCGGCTGGTGATGGCCTCGATCTCGGCGTTCGGGCGCAGCGGTCCGTGGTCGCACAAGGTCGGCTACGACCAGGTGGCACAGGCCGTGTCGGGGCTGATGGCCCTCACCGGTGAGCCCGACGGCACGCCGCTGTTCGCCGGCTTGCCGGTGGCGGACGGCTCGTCGGGGGTGCACGCCTTCGCCGGGCTTGGTTGGGCGCTGTTCCATCGGGAGCGGACCGGGCGGGGCCAGCACGTCGACGTCGCCATGGTCGACTCGTTGTTCTGCTGGCACGTGTTCGCCATCCAGGCGCACACCCTCACCAACGGCACGTTCCGCCAGGAACGCACCGGCGCCCATTCGCTGGCGGCCGCTCCGTCGGGGGTGTTCCGCGGTCCGGAGGGGTGGATCGTGGTGCTGGTGCTGGACCGGCAGTGGCCCAAGTTCTGTGAGGCCATCGGCCGTCCGGAGCTGGTCGACGATGCTCGCTATGCCACCGCCGCGGACCGGGTGGCCCGCCGCGACGAGATGAATGCGCTGCTCGAAGGTTGGATGGCCGGGTTCGCCACCGACGAGGAGGTCATCGCCGCCCTCGACCGCCATCGGGTGCCCGCTGCGCCGGTGCTGGCACCGGAGGAAACCTTCGGCCACGAGTACTACGAGGACCGCGGCCTGATCGTGCGGGTCGACGATCCGATCCTCGGTGAGGTGGCGGTGCCGGGGCTGCCGATCAAGTTCTCGGACCTACCCCGTCGCGACCCGGTCGCAGCTCCGCTGCTCGGCCAGCACAACGCCGAGGTCCTGGCCGACCTGCTCGGCCTCGACGGCCCGGCCGTGGCGGCCCTGGTGGCTGACGGCGTGCTGCACGGCGCATCGGACCGCTGACGCCGCTGGCGCCCCGGCCGGTGGGTGGCAGGCGGACAGGTGCCCGGCGGTTCCCTTGCCGGCGGCGCCGCGCCCGGCACCCGGCCCGGCGACGGGGACCTATGCTGCGTGCTCGTCCGGCCCGCCACCCGGAACCCGAGGAGGCCCCATGTCCACCGCCCGAGCCGCGGCGACCCCCGGCGCCAAGATGATGTACCTCATCAAGGCCCGCCCCACGACCTCCCGTGAGGAGTTGGTGGCCCATTGGTTCGCGAACCACATGCCCCTGGTCATCGCCGCCCAGCACGCCGCGGCCGCCGCCGGGAAGCTGCATGCGACGCGGTACGTGGCCACGTTGTTCGATGCCGACCGCGACGGCGGCCGGGTCTGGGACGGGGTGGCGCAGCTGTGGTGGGAACGGGCCTTGCCCCGCCCCGAGCAGCCCCACGGCGCCGTGCCGACCGATTCCTTCCAGGAGAAGGCGGAGCCGTACGTGCCCTGGGCCACCACCGAGTACGTGGTCCTCGACGGCAGCGAGCGCCTGCCGGTGGTGCCGCTGACACTGAACCCGCCGTTCCCGTGCACCCGCAGCGGCTTCCACAAGGTGACCTTTCTGGTCGGCGCACAGCCGGGGGCCGACTGCCGGGCGTTGTTCGACCACTGGCTCGATGTGCACATCCCCAACGTCCGTTCGGTGATGGAGCAGGTCGGCGGGTTCCGCTACGTGGTGAGTCACAGCATCGAACCCGAGGCCGAGCCCTATGCCGGCATGGCCGAGCTGTACTTCCCCGACGCCGCCGCCTGGTCGCGTTTCCGTGACACCATCCAGCCGGACGGTATGGAGCGCTGGACCGACCCCTCGCGCACGGTGGTCTTGCGGGCCGGTACGGAGATGATCGGGATCTCGTGACCTTCGGCCCGACCGTCGGGCCCGATCGCCCGATCCCGAGCATCTAGGGTAGGACCAGGTCCGGGTCGCGGTTCGCGGCGGCGGGCGTGAGCGCTGAGCAGGGGGAACAGCCATGGGTCGGATCGTCGTCGGCGTCGACGGGTCGGAACACAGCCGTCAGGCACTGCAGTGGGCGGCGGCCCAGGCCGTGGCCCAGCAGGCCGAACTCGAGGCGATCATCTGCTGGCACTACCCGGTGCTCGCGGCCGACGGGTTCAGCGGGGCGGTCGTGCCCATCGACGTCGAGGCCTTGAAGGACAACGCCAGACAGACCCTCGACCAGGCCATCGATGCGGCCCTGCCCGACGACGCGGCGCGGGCCGCCATCGTGCGCACGGTGGTCGAGGGAAGCCCGGGTCATGCCCTGGTCGAGGCCTCCACCGGTGCCGACCTGCTGGTGGTGGGTTCACGCGGCCACGGCGGGTTCGCCGGGCTGTTGCTCGGTTCGGTCGGCGCACAGTGCGTGCACCATGCGCACTGCCCGGTCACGGTGATCCGTCCCGACAAGACCGCCTGAGCGATCGCGCGACGGATCGTGCGCTGTCCGGTGTGTGCCCGGCCGACCCGGGCGATCTGTTCGTTCGCGGAGCACGTGGCCGTGCTCGAGGCGCCGAGCGGGTCGATCAGCACCCGTACCGAGCAACGGCTCGAACGCCGCTGCGGGTGGTGCGGCGCCCACCTCACGGCCTCCCGGGCGGTCGTGGTGGAGGACCTGCCGGCACTTTGAGTGACCTCGGGGCCGTTCGGCGTGAGCTCATCGGTCGGCAAGCGGGCGTCGAAGGCAATTGCCCCGACGCAGGTCGACCTGTCAACCTTCCCCGGTGACCGATCCCGTGGCCGTCCCGTCGACCGGGCCCGAGCCGACGGGAGTCGGCCTCGAGCTGCCCGTTCCGGTGGAGCGGTCCGAGGCGGCGCCGGGGGCCCTGCCCTATGTGGGGCTCGCCACCGTGCTGCTGCTGTGGGGACTCGGCCCGCCGGTCTCGAAGCTGATCACCGCGCCGCCGCTCACCGCGAGCTTCGCCCGGTTGTGGACCTCGTCGTTGGCGATGCTGGCGGTCGGTGTGGTCAGCGGACACCGTCCCAGCCGGGCGAGCATGCGGGCCAGCCTCATCGGTGGGGTGGCGTTCGGCATGAACTCGCTGGTGTTCTTCACCGCCTTGTCGAACGCCTCGATCGCCACCATCACGGTGATCGGATCGCTGCAGCCGGCGGTGGTGATGCTCGGGGCGTCCCGGCTGTTCGGCGAGCGGGTGAACCGGCGGGTCATCGCGTGGACGGCGGTCGCCATCGGCGGCGCCGTCGTGGCCGTGCTCGGAGCCGGAGCGTCGGTACACACCAATGCCCTCGGTGTGCTGTGCTCCATCGGGTCGCTGTTGGCGATGGGTGTCTACTTCCTGGCGTCCAAGCAGGCCCGGCGAACCCTGGGGGCCTGGGAGTACGTGACCGGCGTGATGTTGTGGGCGTCGATCCTGGTCACGCCGGTGGTGGCCCTCGGCGGCGGGCTCGGCCATCTCGACGCCATCGACCACGTCGACTGGTTCTGGCTGTTCGTGATGCTGATCGGCCCGGGTGTGGGTGGCCAGTTGATCATGGGCTGGTCGGTGCGCTGGGTGCCGGTGTCGCTGTCGGCGATGATCCTGCTCGGTTCGACGGTGGTGTCGATCCTGGCGGCGTGGCCGATCCACGGCGAGCAGCCGACGGTCGTGCAATTGGTCGGCTGCACGATCACCCTGGGTGCGGTCGGCCTGATCCTCCAGGGCCGCTGACCACGGCAGACAAACCCGGGACCCGCCCGCCGGGACCCGGTCACCCATGCCCGCCGGGGTTCCGGGTCATTCGATGATGCGGTAACGCAGCTGACCCTCGACGGTGCGGGTGGTGGCCTTGCCGGTCTGGCGGAGGTACTCGAGGTGGGCGAAGGTCTCGCTGTCGGCCATCGGTCCCCACGAGTGCGGCTTGAACAGGTGCTTGGAGAACTCGGGCACCGTCATCTCGTTCTCGGGTGCGTGCACGGCGGCGTTGGTGAGGGTGTCGAAACGGCCCTGGTGATGGTCGAAGATCTCCCGTGAGCGCCCGGCGAGGTCGTGGAACTCCAGGCCGTGGGCCGGCAGCACCGTGCGCACGTCGTCGATGGTGTACATCCGCTCGAGCGACAGCAGGAAGTCGCCCATCGGCCGTCGTTGTGTCGTGAGCCCCGAGATGTGAGGGGTGATCGTGGGCAGGAGGTGGTCGCCGGAGATGAACGTGCCGCCGACCGGATCGAGCAGGCAGAGATGGTCGGCCGTGTGGCCGGGCGTGTGCACCGACACCCACTCGCGGTCGCCGAGGCTGAGCACCTGGCCGTCCACGACCCGGGTGGACGGCTTCGGGGGCTGCCAGACCTTGCTCAGCAGCAGCGGCAGGACCCGCCACCTGAACCGGGCGCGCCACTCGTTGTCGGGTGGCGAGCCGCCCCACGGCACGGGCCGGTCCCAGGGCGAGTTCCGCTCCCGGCCGGTCACTTTCAGCAGGGAGCGTTCGATGGCGTTGAACTGCACCTCGTAGTCGGTGATCACGGCGACCTCGTGGACGAGGTCGGACTCCTCGTGGGGATCCCAGTAGGTCTTGAAGTTGGCATGGGTGACCAGCTCGGCACCGGACACCTCGCGCACCCGCTGGGCTGCGCCGTAGTGGTCGGGATGGGAGTGGGTGACCACCACGGTGTGGACCCGCCGCATCGGCATGCCGACCTCGTCGAGCTTCTTGCGCAGCACCTGCCACGAGCGCAGGCTCGGGGTGCCGGGATCGACCAGCGCCACCCCGTTGCGGTCCTCGATCACGTAGCAGTTCACGTGACCCAGACCGGGCATGTTCATCGGGAGCTGGATCCGCAGCACACCCGGGGCGACCTCTTTGACCTCGCTCTCCGGTGGCCGACGTTCCTCGCGTACCGGTGCAGTCATCTGGTCCCCCATGACGCCACACGGTACGGAGCGAGGGCGGCTCGGAGCGAAACGACGCCGGGCCCGAGCGCCCGGGGCCGTCGTGCGGACCCGCTCCGTCCGGGTGGGCCCGGGTCGATCAGGCCTGGTTCAGGATGCGTGCGGGAATCCGGCGCGGTCCCCGGACCTGGCCGGGGGCGAGCAGGATGGCGTCGGGGTCGCTCAGCTCGAAGTCCGGGTAGCGGGCCAGGAACTCCTCGACCGCCACGATCATCTCCATACGGGCCAGGTTGGAGCCGAGGCAACGGTGGATGCCCAGACCGAAGGCGGCATGGCGGTTGGCCTGCCGGTCGATGATCACCTCGTCGGGCCGGTCCACGACCTCGGGGTCGCGGTTGGCGGCCGGGAACCCCAGCAGGACCCATTCGCCGGCCGTGATCGGGCGGCCGCCGATCTCGGTGTCGGCCTGGGCCACCCGGGCGACCCAGACCGGCGGGTAGAAGCGGAGGAACTCCTCGACCGCGGTGGGGATCAGCGCGGGCTCGGCCGCCAGCCGGTGACGGTCCTCGGCGTGGCCGGCGAGGTGCATCAGCGAGAATCCGATGCCCGACCAGGTGGTGTCGATGCCGGCGATCAGCAGCAGGAACAGCATGTTCAACAGCTCGCGATCGGGGATCGGCTGGTCATCGATCCGCTGGTCGAGCAGGAAGGTCACCAGGTCGTCGCCCGGCTCGGCCCGTCGCTGCTCGAGCAGCCCTCGCATGTAGTCCAGCATGACGTTGCTGGTGTCACGGGCCACGTCGATGTCGGTCGGGCCGACCTCGAGCAGGTCGTGCAGCCAGACCCGGAACTGCGGCACGTCGGCCAGGGGCACGCCCAGCATGATGGCGGTCAGCTCGGCCGGGATGACCTGGGCGTAGTCGACTGCGAGGTCGATGTCGGTGCGGTCGCCGATGGTGTCGAGTGCCCGGCGGCAGATTTCGCGGACCGGTTCCTCCCAGCGCTTGGTGGCGACGGGGTTGAAGAACGGCAGCATGACCCGGCGCTTGGCGGTGTGGTCGGGCGGGTCGCTGTTGATCGGGGGCAGTGGCAGGCCGGGGTGGCTGGTGGGCAGCTCGTTGATCACGATGCGGCGGCTGCTGAACTGGGAGGGGTCCTGGGCGGCGGCGGCGACGTCCTCCCACCGGGTGAGTACGTTCATCCCGCCGTAGCGGTTGCTGTGCGCCACCGGGGCGTTGGTCCGCAACGCCGACCAGACCGAGTCGGGGTCGGCGATGAAGGCGGCGTCGAAGTGGTCGAAGTCGGTGCTCCAGTCCTCGACGGGTGTGCGGTCCTTGAGCTCGGCCATGTCCTGGTTCCCCCTGTGGCACCGGTGTCCCGACCTGGTGCCGACCTCGGCATGGTACCGAATGGCGAGCGACGCGATCGTCTTGCGCGTGTGTTAGAACCGCCGCCGGTGCGGCGAGGAGGTCGGTGGTGAGCGAGCGCGAGATCCGCAGCCGGCTCGAGTCCTTCCTGTGCGTCCGTCTCGGAGCTGCGGCGCGCCCTCGGATCGATGACGTGCATCGGGTTTCCGTCGGCCGCTCGCGTGAGAACTGGCTGTTCGACGCCACCTGGCTCGACGGCGGTACCGAGGTCCGTGAGTCGCTGATCGTGCGGCGTGATCCGCTCGGCGGGCTGCTCGAAACCGATCGGGCCGTCGAGTACGCCGTGCTGGCTGCGCTCCAGGCGACCCCGGTGCCCGCCCCGGCGGTGCGCTGGCTCGACGCGGACGGGGCCGAACTGGGTCGACCCTCCCTGGTGATGGTGCGTGAGCCGGGGGAGTGCGACTACTTCGTCCTCAACGGCGAGCGGCCGCTGGAGGACCGGGTGGCGCTGGCCCGCCGGCTGTGTGCGCTGCTGGTCGAGGTGCACCGGGCCGATTGGGCAGGGGCCGGCCTGGGCGACGTGTTCGGCGATCCCGGCCCCGAGGCGGCGACGGTGGAGCTTGCGGGCTGGGAGTCCATCCTTCGCCGCGATCAGCTCGAGCCGTACCCGGAACTGGAGCTGGCGTTGCGGGGTTTGCGGGCGACCGTGCCGCGCTCGCCGCGCACAGTCGTGGTCCACGGCGACTTCAAGGCGGGCAACGTGCTGCTGCGTGACGGCGAGCCGGGCACCTTGCTCGACTGGGAGTTGGCCCATCTCGGGGACCCGCACGAGGACCTCGGATGGATCACCCAGCCCCTGCGCACCCGGGAGCACCTCATCGCCGGCGCGTGGGAGCGTGACGACCTCCTGGCGTACTACGAGGAGCTGTCGGGGTGGGAGGTGGACCGCGACGCCGTGCGCTGGTGGAACGCCCTGGCCTGCTTCAAGACCGCGGTGATGCAGATCAGCGGCCTGCGTTCCTATGTCGAGGGTCGTTGCGACGAGCTCTACCAGCCCACCGCTGCGGTGCTCGGCACGTTGCTCGACCTCGTCGACGAGCTCACCGGGGCGCCGGCCTGATGGAACCGACGGTCGCCGCGCAGTTACGGGCCATCCGACGCCTCGTCGACGAGGCCGCCGCCGACGCCGGGCTCGGTGATGGCGCCGCGCAGGCGTTGACGATGGCGTCGTCGCAGCTTCGCCGGCTCGAGGGGGCCGAGGCGGCGCGTCTGCCGTTCCTGGTCGAGGACAACCGCGCCACCGCAGCGTTGCTGGCCGAGTTGGCCGTCCTGGCGCCCGAGCTCGCGCCCCCTGCGCCGCCGTCGCCGGACCCCGAAGCGGTGGTCTCCGAGGCCGATGCTGCCCGTCGTAACGTCGAATTGCGGGCGCTGCTCGCCCGCGCGGTCCACGTGCTGCCCGACGACGCTCCGGGCGACGCCGCCCGGGCGAGAGTGGTCGAGCTTCTCCGGGCCCGTCTGACCCGTAACCCGTCCCTCAACCGTCCACTGCGCCCCGGCGCCGAACGAACGGGAACCCCGTGACCGACCATGACCCGATCCCGAAGCTGACCATGAGCGACGAGCACTTCGCCGAGCAGTTCCCGCTCTCGCCGCTCGACGACTACCTGATCCACCAGACCCCCGACCCCATCCGGGTGATGTGGACCGGCGACCCCCGGGCCTACGAGCGCTACTGGATGGTCTGTCACGATCCCGCCGGTGAGGTGCTGGTCGCTGCGGGGGGCAGCTTCTATCCCAACCTCGATCGGGCCGAGGCCTATGCGATCGTCAACCACCGGGGTCAGCACACCTCGGTGCGGGGCTTTCGCCGGCTCGGCGCCGACCGGGCCGACCTGCGTATCGGACCGATCAACCCGCAGATCATCGCCGGCATGCGCTGGTGGCGCTACGAGCTCGAACCGAACGAGTGGGGGGTCAGCTTCCAGCTCGACTTCCGGGACACCACTCGCCAGGTGTTCCGCGAACCGCTGTCGAACTCCGCGGGCGGCAGCCCTCCCGGCCGCCGCAACGACGTGACGACCGGCTTCGAGAGCTTCGGCGAGGTCGAGGGCTGGGTGCAGGTCGGCGACACCCGCATCGAGATCCCGGCCGGCTCGCCGGGCACCCGGGACCGCCACTGGGGTGTCGGCCGTGGCGTCGGAGGCCCGGCGCTGTCGCTGGGCGGCCGGCTGCACGTTGGGGTGTCGGGCAACGCGTTCGTGGCCTTCCCGAGCTGGACCCTGTGGGGTGACCGGGTGTTCCACCGCTTCGGTGACCCTCGTCCCGGCATGGGCCGGGTGGGCAAGCCGTCGCGACGGTTGCGGTTCGAACCCGACACCAACATCTTCGTCGAGGGCATCGTCGACTACCCGCTCGACACCGGCGAGGTGAAGCAGGTCCACTACGAGCGCATCGGCTTCCAGACCGCCTACCTGCGTTGCGGCATGTACGGGGGGACGCCGGACCGGGGCATCCACTCCGGGGGCTACGACGGTCCCGACCTCGTCGAGGGCGAGACCTACGACGTGACCCGTCCCGAGGTCCGCCGGGCCATCGCCGGCCTCGACGAGCACCTGTGCCGCGCCACCTGCGACGGAGAGGTGGCGACCGGGCTGTACCAGCCGATCGACCCGACCGCGTACGAGGCCTGCGCCGCCGGCAAGCCCGGTTGGGCCTTCCTCGAGTGAACGAGGTCCGGGCCGAGCCGCTCGCGGCGTTCCTCTCGGAGCAGGTGGGCAGTGCCGTCACCGTTGGCGAGTTGCAGCGGATCTCCTCGGTCGGCAACGCCCGCGAGCCGTGGCTGTTCCGCGCCTCGTGGGACGGTGGCGACGAACGGTGCGTCATGCTCGTCAAGGCCGAGGCCGGTCAGCTCGAGACCACCCTCGGCCCCGAGTTCTCCACCATCGCCGCCCTCGACGGCAGCGGGGTGCCGGTGCCGCCGGCCCGCTGGCTCGACGAGGCCGGTGCGGCCTTCGGGTCGGCGTTCTTCGTGACGGCCTGGGTGCCCGGCACCGCCGACACCCGGGTGTTGCGCAAGCCGGAGGGCGATACGGCCATCGCCGCAGTGGCCCGGCAACTGGCGGTCGCAGCGGCGCGGCTGCACGCCCAGGACCCCGCCCGTTTCGGGCACCTGACACCGACCAGCCCCGAGACGGCTGCGTCCGATCAGCTCGACCACTGGGAGGAGCTGTTCCGCCGCCAACGGCTCGAGCCGCATCCGGGGTTGGTCTACGCGCTGCGCTGGCTGCGCGAGCGACTGCCCCGGGCTGCGCGGGTATCCGTGGTCCACGGCGACCTGCGCTTCGGCAACCTGCTCTACGACGGTGATCGGTTGACCGCCCTGGTCGACTGGGAGATGGTCCACCTCGGTGACCCGGTCGAGGACCTGGGCTGGGTGTACCGCTCGCTGTGGTCGCCGGCACGGTCGCTGCCGTTCGAGGAGTTCCTTGCGGTGTACGCAGAGGAGGCGGGTCGTCCGGTGGATCGGGAGCACCTCCGCTGGTACGAGGTGTTCAACGAGGTCAAGCACAGCGTGATCTCGCTGACCGGCACCCGCAGCTTTGCCGACCGTGCCACCACCAGTCTGCGCCACGCCGACCGCTCGGCGACCGTCCCTCCGTTCGTGCGGCGGATCCTGGAGCTGATCATGCAGGCCCCGTCATGTTGAACCCGTCAGTGATCGACCTGTTGGTCGGCGTGGCCGACGGGCTGCGGGCCGAGGTGCTCGAGGTCCTCGAGCCGGGCCCGGCCCGGGACCAGGTCACCGCAGCTATCGCCATCGTGCGACGCGTGGCACGGGCCCTTCCCGGCCTGGTGCCCTACCTCCTGGCCGACATCGACGACCTCCAGGCGACCCTTGCGCTGCTCGGTGTGCCCCCCGACGCGGCGGCGCCCCGGCCGGATCCGGGAACGGACGGCCTCGACGTGCTGATCGCCTTCGACCTCACGCTGCGCGACCGCATCGCGGCGCTTGCCGAACCTGACGGAGCACTCGAGCTCGGTGCACCCGAGCGACGGATCCTGATCGACCTCCTGGGTCGGATGACCGAACGCGACGCCGGGTTGCGACTGTCGCCCTGGGAGCGCTGACCGACCGGTCCAAGACCTGCTCACCGGCCCTCTGACCGGCCGATTCGGGGTCGCAACGGTGCCGCCGCACGGCAAGCTCGGCGCGAGGCCGCGCCACGGACTACCGTCACAGGGTCTGCATCGTCTCAGGGGGACGCATTTGAAGTACTTCGCGCCGTCGACAGTGGAAGAAGCAGCGGGGTTGCTGGCCCAGCCGAACACCAAGGTGTTCGCCGGGGCCACCGACGTGATCCCGCAGATCCGGGCCGGCCGGCCCGAACCCGAAGCCTTGGTCGACCTCAAGAAGATCGACCGTCTGGTCTCCGTCCAGCGCACCGATGCCAAGTGGGTCATCGGTGCGGCCACGCCCACCGCACGGCTGACCGGCAACGCCGAGCTCGCCGCCGAGTTCCCCGGCCTGGTCGAGGCCGCCGGCCTCATCGGTTCCGATCAGGTGCAGAGCCGGTCGAGCCTGGGCGGCAACCTGTGCAACGCCTCGCCTGCAGCCGACTCGGTGCCGGCCATGGTCGTCAACGGCGTCCGTGCCGTGATCGCCACCCCCGGTGGGGGCACGCGCACCCTGGCGGTCGAGGACGTGCCGGCCGGTCCTGGCCGGACCAACCTCGTTCCCGGCGAGTTCGTGGTCGAGCTCGAGGTCGACCGTGCCCCGGCACGCACCGGCGACGCCTACCTGCGGCTCATCCCGCGTACCGAGATGGACATCGCCGTCGTCGGCGCCGGCGTCCGGGTCACCCTCGACGAGTCCGGCACCGTCACCGACGCCCGCGTGGCGCTCGGCGCCGTCGCCCCGACCGTCGTGCGGGTGCAGGCCGCCGAGGCCGCGCTGATCGGCAGCAAGCTCGACGACGCGGCCCTTGCTGCGGCCGCTGCCGCGGCGAGCGCCGCCTGCAACCCCATCGACGACAAGCGGGGCACCATCGCCTACCGCACCCACGTCGCCGGTGTCCTCACCCGCCGTGCGGCGGTCATCGCCGGCCAGCGTGCCGCCGAGAAGAACGGAGCTTCCCGATGAGCCGGATCCAAGTGAGCTGCACCGTCAACGGTGACCCGGTCGACTTCCTCTGCGACGCCGACGGCTCGCTGCTCAACACCTTGCGTGACGAGCTCGGCCTCACCGGCATCAAGGAAGGCTGCGGAACCGGCGACTGCGGCGCCTGCTCGATCCTCATGGACGACCAGCTGCACTGCGCCTGCCTGATCTTCGCCCCCGAGGCCACCGGGACGACCATCACCACCGTCGAAGGCCTTGCCGACGGCGATCACCTGACCCCGCTGCAGGAATGCTTCCTCGAGGGTGCCGCCCTCCAGTGCGGCATCTGCACCCCCGGGTTCCTGGTGGCCGCCACGGCCCTTCTCAAGCACAACCCCAACCCCACCGAGACCGAAATCCGTTACGCACTGGCAGGGAACCTCTGCCGTTGCACCGGCTACGACAAGATCGTGCGTGCTGTCCGTGAGGCGGCCGCGCAGATGAGGGAGGCGTCAGCATGACCATCGCAGAAGATCCGGCAACCACCTCACCCGGCTACAAGTGGGTCGGCACCCGGATGATCCGGCCCGACGGCTTCGAGAAGGTCACCGGGCGTGCCCGCTTCGGTGCCGACATCAAGCTCAACGGGATGCTCTACGGCCACGTGCTGCGCTCGCCGCACGCCCACGCCAAGATCGTGTCGATCGACACCAGCGAGGCCGAGAAGATGGCGGGCGTGCGCGCGGTCATCACCGGTGCGGACTTCCCCGATCCCTCCGGCCCCGCCGGCGATCAGGACCTGCAGCGCAACGTCATCGCCCGTGAGAAGGCCCTCTACGAAGGCCACGTGATCGCTGCGGTCGCAGCGCAGACCCGTGCCCAGGCCAAGGCCGCGGCCGAGGCCATCAAGGTGGTCTACGAGGTCCTCCCGCACGTGATGACCGTCGACGAGGCCATGGCCCCCGGTGCGCCGTTGCTGCACCCGAAGCTGATGACCAAGGGCGTCGATCCCGCCCCCACCGAGCCGTCGAACGTGGCGAGCCGTGCGGTGTACCAGGGCGGCGACCTCGACCTCGGCTTCGCCGAGTCCGACGTGGTCGTCGAGGGGACCTTCACCACCAAGCCGGTGCACCAGGGCTACATCGAGCCCCACGCCGCGGTGGCCGACACCACCCCCAACGGCCGCACCACGCTGTGGTGCTCGTCGCAGGGCCACTTCACGATGCGGTCGCTGTCGGCCAAGGTGCTGGGCTGGGAGCCCTCCAAGCTGAAGGTCATCCCTGCCGAGATCGGCGGCGGCTTCGGTGGCAAGACCACCATCTACCTCGAGCCTCTCGCCGTGCGCCTGTCGCAGAAGGCGGGCCGGCCGGTGAAGCTGGTCATGAGCCGTGACGAGGTGTTCCGGGCCACCGGTCCGGCCTCGGGCACCAAGATCGTCGGCAAGTTGGGCTTCAAGAACGACGGCACCATGGTTGCCGGCGAGCTGTGGATGGCCTACGAGGCTGGTGCCTTCGCCGGTTCGCCGGCCGGTGCCGGCTCGATGACCGCGCTGGCCCCCTACACCGTGCCGAACTTCCTCATCGAGGGCTTCGACGTGGTGGTCAACAAGCCCAAGGTCGCGGCCTACCGCGCTCCGGGCGCCCCGATGTCGTCCTTCGCCGTGGAGAGCCTCATCGACGAGGCCGCCAAGAAGCTCGGCATGGACCCGATCGACATCCGGCTCAAGAACGCCGTGACCGAGGGTTGCCAGGCCACGTATGGTCCGAAGTTCCCGCGGATCGGCTTCGTGGAGACCCTCGAGGCCATCAAGAACCACCCGAACTACAAGATCCCGCTCGGCCCCAACCAGGGTCGCGGCGTGGCATCGGGCTTCTGGTTCAACGCCGGTCTCAACTCCAGCGCCACGGTGCACGTGAACGAGGACGGCAACGTCATCGTCGTCACCGGCTCGCCCGACATCGGTGGCAGCCGCGCCTCGATGGCCCTGATGGCCGCCGAGGAGTTCGGCATCGACGCCGCCCGGATCCAGCCGGTCGTCGGCGACACCGAGTCGGTCGGCTACAACGACCAGACCGGTGGTAGCCGGACGACCCTGGCCACCGGTGCCGCGGTCATCGAGGCCTGCCGCAAGGTGATCGCCGATCTGCGTGGCCGCGCGGCCAAGCAGTGGGACGTGTCGCTCGACAAGGTCGAGTGGGTCGACGGTCAGGCCCAGCACGTGGAGGGCACCCAGCCCCCGCTGTCGCTCGCCGATCTGGCCAAGGGTTGGAACCGTACCGGTGGCCCGCTGACCGCCAGCGCGGCCCTCAACGCCCGCGGCGTCGGCTCGGCGTTCTCGACCCAGGTCGTCGACCTCGAGGTCGATCCCGACACCGGCCATGTGACGGTGCTGCGCTACCTCACCGCCCAGGACGCCGGTCGGGCCATCCACCCGAGCTACGTCGAGGGCCAGCTGCAGGGCGGCGTCGTGCAGGGCCTCGGCTGGGCGCTGAACGAGGAGTACATCTTCGACCGCAACGGCAAGATGGAGAACCCCGGCTTCCTCGACTACCGCATCCCGGTGGCGTCGGACCTGCCGATGATCGACACGATCGTCGTCGAGGTCCCCAACCCCGGTCACCCCTACGGCGTGCGTGGGGTGGGCGAGGTCGGCATCGTCCCGCCGTTGGCCGCCGTGGCCAACGCCGTCGACGACGCCGTCAGCCGTCGTATCCACGACCTGCCGCTGTCGCCGGTGCGCATCCTCGACGCCATCATCAACAAGGACAGCTGATGGCGCACGTCCACTTCTCGGCGGGGCTGCGCAGCGGCTTCACCGGTGGCGTGGCCGTGTTGGAGGTCGAAGCGACGACCGTCGGTGGCCTGATCAAGGCGCTCGACGCACGGTTCCCGGGCATCGGCGAGAAGCTGAGCTCGGGGACCTCCGTCGCCATCGACGGTGAGATCATCCCCGACGCGGAGTTCGAGTCGCTCTCGGCCACGGCCGAGGTGCATTTCCTCGAAACCATCGGCGGCGGCTGACCGCTCGCAACCCGATTGCTGCCACGGCGGCGGGAGGACCCCAGGGTCTGCCCGCCGCCGTGGCGCGTCCGGATGCAGCGGACCGCCCGACCCGCGGGAACCGCACAGGATCGCCGGATTTCGACTAGGAAAGGGGGTACTGATCTGGTACGACATCCCCGATCCCACGAAACCGGAGTGCACCCATGCGTGAAGCCGTCATCGTCTCCTACGCCCGAACCGGGTTGGCCAAGTCCGCCCGTGGCGGGTTCAACATGACCCCTGCCATGTCCATGGCGGCGCATGCCATCAAGCACGCCGTGGCGAAGTCCGGTGTCGAGCCCGAAGCCGTCGAGGACCTCTACCTCGGCAACGGTGCCCACGGCTCGGGCAACCTCGGTCGCCTCGCCGGTCTGCTCGCCGGCCTGCCCATCACCACCGGCGGCTCGACCATCCAGCGCCACTGCTCGTCGGGCCTCAACGCCATCGCCCTCGCCGCCAACTACATCAAGCAGGACGGCGCCGATGTCGTCGTCGCCGGTGGTGTCGAGTCGATCTCGATGCCCAACCCCGGCATGGGCGGCTCGGCCAACATGGATCCGGCGCTGACCGACATGTACCCCGCCATCTACATGGCCATGATCGAGACCGCCGACATCGTGGCTCAGCGCTACAACGTGTCGCGCGAATACCAGGACGAGTACTCCCTCCAGTCCCAGCAGCGCATGGGCCGGGCCCAGGCCAACGGCCTGTTCGAGGACGAGATCGTCCCCATGGCCACCAAGATGAAGGTCGTCAACCGCGAGACCAAGGAAGAGACGATGGTCGATGCGGTGGTCGACCGCGACGACTGCAACCGTCCCGAGACCACGCTCGAGGGCCTCGCCAAGCTGCAGCCGGTCCGCGGTGAGGGCAACTTCATCACCGCCGGCAACGCCAGCCAGCTCTCCGACGGTGCTGCGGCGGTCGTCATGATGTCGGCGGAGGAGGCGGCCCGCCGCAACCTCGAGCCGATGGGGGCCTTCAAGGGCTGGGCCGTGGCCGGCTGCGAGCCCGACGAGATGGGCATCGGGCCGATCTACGCGGTGCCGAAGCTGCTCAAGCGCCACGGCCTCACCGTCGACGACATCGACATCTGGGAGCTGAACGAGGCCTTCGCAAGCCAGTGCCTCTACAGCCGTGACACCCTCGGGATCGACCCCGAGAAGTACAACGTCAACGGTGGCTCGATCGCCATCGGGCACCCCTTCGGCATGACCGGCACCCGTTGCGCCGGCCACATCCTGCAGGAAGGCAAGCGCCGCGGTGCCAAGTGGGGCGTCGTCACGATGTGCATCGGTGGCGGTCAGGGCGCGGCCGGCCTGCTCGAGATCTACTGAGCGCGGCGAGCCGTCTCGGCTCCTGAACCGTACTGACCGTGGCCGCACCCCGCCGGGTGCGGCCATCGTCGCGTCCGGGCTCGTCCATGGGGGTCTGGCCTCACACGGTCGTGCAGTCGGGTGCAGGGCCGCCGTCGGACGGTTGTCGTGTCGTGAGCCGATCGCCTCGGCCTGCTCGCGCACTGAGGCACGCCGATGGCCGGGCCGAACCAATAGCCTTCGGGCAGTCGGCCGGTGCCGGCCGGTGGAGGAGGCGTGGCCATGGCAACCCTGGTGGTCGGTGTCGACGGTTCGGCGGAGTCCCTGGCCGCCCTGTCCTGGGCGGTATCGCTGGCCGGTGCGGAGGCAACGGTGGTTGCCGTGGAGGTGGTTCCCGGTGATGTCGCCACACCGCTGTGGGCCGAGGCAGCCCGCTCCGCCGGTGCCGGCGAGGTCCGGCAGACGGCCGGGGACGAGGTGTCCAGCGGTCTGTTGAGCGTGGCCGACGAACTGCATGCGGACGGTGTGGTCGTCGGGGCGCACCGCGGCGAGGGCGGCGGCACGCGCTCGCTGGGTCGGGCCACCGCCCACCTGGTGCGTCATGCGACGCGACCGGTTCTGGTGCACCGCACGGCGTCCGGACGATCTGACGAGGACGACGGGCCGGCAACCGTGGCCGTCGGGGTCGGGGACGGGGCGGCCACCGAGGCTGCGCTGCGCTGGGCGGCGACGCAGGCCGTCGCCCGGGGTCTGCACCTGCGGCTGGTTCGCGCCGTGGGCCGTCCCTCCTTGCGGCGGCCCGACAGCGTGTTCGACCTGCTGGCCCGCACCATCGATCCGGCAGCGCCCCGGCAACTCGCCGAGTCCGATCTTTCAGCGCTCGCCGCCGAGTTGCGCCGGGAGAGCGGCGGCGCACTCAGCGTCGACTGGGAGGCCGATACCGGGGGTGCCGCAGCGGGCCTGGTGCGGGCGACGGCCGACGCGGATCTCTTGGTGGTGGGTCGTCATGCCGGGCGGCTGACCGAACGGCTGGTGTCGCCGTCGCTGCACCATGTGCTCACGCACGCCAACTGCCCGGTCGTCGTGGTCCCCGCCGCGGTGACCGATGCCGGCTGAGCCGGCGGCACCGGGCGACGACCGCACGGGGCCGGCGACCACGCCCGGCGGCGTGGTTGGGCCGGGCCCACCGGGCCCACCGGGCCCGCTCGGTGGCGAGGGTGGTCTCGCGGGGCTCGATGAGGCAGCGGTGTCGGCGCGTCGGAGCGAGGGCCGCGCCAACGTGCAGCCCTCCCGTACCACCCGTCGGTACCGCGACATCGTCAAGGCCAACGTGGCAACCCGTTTCACCGCGATCATCGCGGTGCTCGCCCTGGTGGTGCTGCTGGTAGGCGATCCGCTCGACGCGATCTTCGCCTTCGTGCTCGCGTTCAACATCACCGTAGGCATGGTCCAGGAGATCCGGGCGAAACGGTCGCTCGACCGGTTGCAGGTGCTCACCACGCCGACCGTCCGGGTGCGTCGGGCAGGCATCGAGCGGGACATCGCCCCTGCCGAGGTCGTCCTCGACGACGTGGTTCTTCTCGGCGCCGGAGACCAGGTGCCGGTGGACGCCCGGGTTTCGCAGGCGGACGGGCTCGAGGTGGACGAGTCGTCGCTCACCGGTGAATCGGACCCGGTGCCCAAGCTCGCCGGTGACGAGGTCCTGTCGGGCAGTGCCGTGGTGGCCGGTACCGCGGTCGTGGTGGCCGTCCGGGTGGGCGAGCAGGCGTCGGTACACCGGTTGGTGGCCCAGGCCCGGCAGTTCGTGCTCACCCGGTCGGAACTCCGGGAGGGCATCGACCGGATCCTGCAGGCCATCAGCTGGATGCTGCCCGCCGTCGCTGCGCTGCTGCTGTGGAGCCAACTGCGGGCCGACCGCAGCGTGGCCGACGGCCTGGTGAGCGCGGTGGCCGGGGTGGTGGGCCTGGTGCCGCAGGGCCTGGTGCTGCTGGTGAGCCTGGCCATGGCTGTCGCCATCGGGCGGCTGGCCCGCGATCACGTGGTGGTCCAGGAACTCGCGGCGGTCGAGGGCTTGGCCCGGGTCGACGTGCTGTGCGTGGACAAGACCGGCACCCTGACCACCGGCGAGCTGGCGGTGGAGTCGATCGAGGCCCTTGAAGCCTGGCCGGCACGGGAGTCGGCACGGGAGCCGGCAGCGCAGCCGGCACCGGTGGCGGCACCGGTGGCGGCACCGGACGAGCTGGCCCTCGGGTTGGCTGCGTTGGTCGGCACCGAGTCCAACCCCAATGCCACCCTGGCGATCCTGTCGCGCCACCTGCCGACGGCGCCGTCCTGGCCGGTGAGCGGTCGGGTGGCGTTCTCATCGGCCCGGAAGTGGAGCGCAACCTCATTCGGTGACCGCGGTACCTGGCTCATCGGGGCGCCAGAAGTCCTGCTCGATGCCGTGGGCACCAACGCTTCCCCGACGGTCCGGAAGCGGGTATCGGCGTTGGCGGCCGAGGCCAAGCGGGTGCTGCTGGTCGGCTGGTCGCCGCACCCGCTGGGTACCGGCACGGAGCTACCGGCGGCGGTTCACCCGGTCGGGCTGGTGGTGCTCTCCGAACAGGCACGCGGCGACGCCGCCACGACCATGGCCTACTTCGCCCGCCAGCACGTGACGGTCAAGGTGATCTCCGGGGACAACCCCCGGACGGTCTCCGCAGTCGCAGTCGGGCTCGGTGTGCCCGGGGCCGAGGCCTACGTCGACCTGCGCGAGGTGCAGGGTCCGCTCGCCGAGCTCGCCGAGCGGACCACCGTGTTCGGTCGGGTGCTGCCCGAGCAGAAGCGCGAGCTGGTTGAAGCACTGCAGCAGGCCGGCCATGTGGTGGCGATGACCGGCGACGGTGTCAACGACATCCCGGCACTCAAACGGGCCGATATCGGCATCGCAATGGACACCGCAACGCCGGCCACCAAGGCGGTGGCGCAGCTGGTGCTGCTCGACGGCCGCTTCGACCACCTTCCCCGGGTCGTGGCAGAGGGCCGCCGGGTCATCGCCAACATGGAACGGGTCTCGGCTCTGTTCCTGACCAAGACGGTCTATGCGACCGTGTTCGCCCTGGTGGTGGGGTTGTCCGGGGCGGTGTTCCCGTTCCTGCCCCGCCATCTCAGCCTGGTCTCGGAGTTGACGGTGGGCATTCCCGCCTTCGTGCTGAGCTTCCGCTCGATCGAACGTCCGGTGGAGGCGGGCTATCTCGGGCGGGTCCTGCGCTTCGCCGTTCCCGCCGGTCTGGGTGCTGCCTCGGTGACCCTGCTGACCTACTGGCTGAGCCGTCCGGGCTGGTTCGACAGCGGGCTCGGCCCGGCCCGCAGTGCCTCGACGTTCGCCCTCGGGGTGATGTCGCTGTGGATCCTCTACCGGCTGGTGCGTCCACTCGACCGCTTCGAGGCGGTGCTCATCGGGACGCTGCTCGCCGTGCTGGTCCTGGCCTACGTCCTGCCCGTCACCCGGAGCCTGTACGCCCTCGAGCTGCCCTCGCCGGCGTATGGGCTGGCGACGGGCCTGGTCGTGGTGGGTGGCATCGTGCTGCTGCAGGTGGTGTTCGGCCTCGGCGACCGGCTGGTGCGCCGTCGCAGAACGAGCTGACCCCGGGGCGCGGCCACGGCCGTTGCCGGGGCCGCGCCCGACCGGTCAACGGGTGCGTGCCGCGACGTTCGGGAACTGGCCGGTCGTGGCGGTCACCCCGCCGTCCACCGGCAGGGCGACGCCGGTGATGAACGAGGCGTCGGGCGAGAGCAGGAACGACACGGCCGCAGCGAGCTCGGAGGACTCGCCCCAACGGGCCATCGGGACGATGTTGCGCATGGTCTGGTCGACGTCGCTGCGGTTGCGCATCGGCTCGGTCATGCCGGTCTTGGTCGGCCCAGGGCACACTGCGTTGACCCGGATGCCCTCGTGGGCGACGTCGAGGGCGACGGCCTTGGCCAGGTTGATCACCGCCGCCTTGGACGCGTTGTAGGTCCACAGGCCGGGATCGGCGCCGATGCCCGAGGTCGAACCGGTGACGACGATCGCCCCACCGGACACCTTGCGCAGCGCCGGCAGCGCAGCCCGCATCCCCAGTGCCACGGCCCGGACGTTGACGTCCATGACCTTGTCGAACATCGACATCGGAGCTCGGTCGATGGCACCGAACCCGGCGACGCCGGCGTTGAGGAACACCCCGTGCAACGCCCCGAAGTGCTCCTCGGCCGCGCTGACCATGGCCTCGTTCGTGGCCTCGGTCGTGACGTCACCCGCGACGGCGACCACGCCGTCGACCGTGTCGGTCCAGCGCAGGCCCTCCTCCGTGAGATCGACGGCGACGACCATGGCCCCATCGGCGACCAACCGCTCCACCGTGGCCCGGCCGATGCCCGACGCGGCGCCGGTGACGGCGTACACCCTGCCCTTGTTGCTGCTCATGGCCCAGACCGTAGTGGCTGCGCCGGGCCGGCTCGTCACCCCCGCCCGGCAGCCACCGGGGTCAGAGCAGGCCCTTGCGGCTCCGGCTCCACGGGATGTCACGGTCGACGCGGGGTTCGGCAGGCATGCCGAGCACGCGCTCACCGAGGATGTTGCGCTGGATCTCGTCCGTACCGCCGCGGATCGACATCGACGGCGAGGTCAGGTACGTCATGCTGTGCTCGTTGTCGGTCAGCATGCCGTCGGGGCCGAGCGAGTCGAGCGCGATGGTGGCCCGGTCGCGGTACTGGCGGGTGGCGCGCAGCTTGGCACCGGAACCGGCAGGGCCGGGCTGACGCGAGGCGGCGGCACGGCTGTTGGTCCACGAGGCGGCCTGATCGAAGGCGTAGGCGTTCATGGCCCGCTGCCGCCAGATCGGGTCGTCGAAGGGACCGTCCGGCAACAGGGCGGCCAGCCAGGTCGGAGCCGTCGGGGCACCGCCCCGCTGCTTCTTGGCCCCGCCACCGCCGCCGCCTCCGCCGGCGGAGGCCCGCTCGTGGGCCAGGACCGTCACGGCGACGTTCCAGCCGGTGCCCAGCTCGCCGATCCTCCAGCTGTCGGGGATCCGGGCGCCGGACACGAACACCTCGGAGAAATGCTTGTCCCCGTTCATCTGCACCAACGGACGGACCTCGACGGCAGGGTCGTCCATCCGGATGGCGAACATCGTGAGGCCGTTGTGCTTGGGAACCTCGGTGTCGGTGCGGGCCAGGACCAGACCCCAGGTGGCCCACATGCCCCGGCTGGTCCACACCTTCTGGCCGTCGAGGGTCCATTCGTCGCCGTCGCGTTCGGCCTTCATGGCGACGTTGGCGAGGTCGGAGCCGGCCTCCGGTTCGGAGAACATCTGGCACCAGATCTCCGAGCCGTTGGCGATCGACGGCATCCACTGGCGCTGCTGCTCCGTGGTGCCGTGCGCGAGCAGCGTGGGGCCGACCATGGCCAGACCGACGGCGTAGACGTACAGGTCAGGAACGGCGAACTCGCGCTGGATGCGCTTGATGGCCCGTCCGTCCTCGCCCGATGCGCCGCGGCCACCGAGCTCGGCCGGCCAGGACGGGACGGCCCAGCCGTCCGCCGCCGCAGCTTGGAGGTAGCGCCGCCCCGACTCGAGGTCGTCGCTGCCCACACCCATCGTGGCAGCCCGTACGCCCGGCTTCCGGCGCTCGAGGAACGCCTCCATACCGGACCGAATGTCGTCGTCGCTCAACACGGCTGCACGCTAGCGGACGCCGTGCCGCCGGGGCGGCTCGGTGAGCGGGCCACAGTCGTTCGGGCTACCGTGCGCGCATGCTGTCGAGGTTTCGCGTGGTGGACATGACCGACGAGCGCGGCCAGCTGGCCGGCTACCTGCTCGCCGCGCTCGGTGCCGAGGTGATCGCCGTGGAGCCGCCGGGTGGTAGCGACAGCCGCCGTCGAGCCCCGTTCGGACCCGACGGGTCCTCGCTCGCCCACGCTGCGGCGAACCGGGGCAAGCGCTCGGTCGTGGTCGACCCGGCAGATGTCGTCGACCGGGCGGTGCTCGACCGGCTGCTCGCCGGGGCCGACGTGGTGCTGCTGAGCGGCACGCCGGGTGAACTCGCGGCGTCGGACGTGTCGCCCGGAGCCCTGGCCACCGAGCATCCCCAGCTGGTGGTGGTGGCGATCAGCCCGTACGGCCAGCACGGGCCCAAGGCCGACTGGGCGGCCACCGATCTCACCGTGTGGGCCGCCGGCGGTCCGCTGGCCCTCTCCGGTGCTCCAGACCGGGCTCCGGTGCGGGTGAGCGTGGCCCAGTCCTTCGGTCACGCCTCGGCCACCGCAGCAAGTGGGGCGGTGCTGGCCCTGCTGGAACGTGAGCAGTCCGGCCTCGGTCAGGTGCTCGACGTCTCTGCGCAGTTGTCCGCCATGCCGTTCACCCAGTCGGGGGTGCTCAGTGCCGCCGTCGGGGCGGAGCTGTTGTCGCGATCAGGCGGGGGCATCAAGAGCGGCGAGGTCTTCCTCCGCTTCGTGTACCCCGCAAGGGACGGGCATGTGTCGATCACGCTGGTGTTCGGCGCCGCCGTCGGTCCGTCCACCGCCCGGTTCATGCAATACCTCGGCGAGCAGGGTTGGCTCGAGCCGGCCGAGGTCGACCGGGACTGGATCGGCTATCACATCGCCCTCGCCGAGGGTCGCGAGCCGCTCGCCGGGTTCGAGGCCCTCAAGGATCGGGTTGCCGCCTTCACCGCCAGCCGTACCAAGGACGAACTGTTCGCGCTGGCCCGTGAGCAGCGCTTTCTCATCGCCCCGGTGGCCACCACGGCCGACGTGCTGGCCTCCGAGCAGTTCGCCGCCCGAGGGTTCTGGCAGGACATCGACGGGGTGCGCTTCCCCGGCCCGTGGGCCCGGACCGCACAACCATGGCCGACGCTCGCACCGGCACCGAATGCCGGTGCCGACACGGCGACGGTGGTCGCGGAGCCCGCCCGGTCGCCGTCGGTCCGTCCGGCGACGGGGGCGAGCGGGGTGTCCGCCGGGGGATCGGGCCCGGGGGTCGGCGCCCGGCGGCCGCTCGAGGGTCTCAAGGTGGTGGACTTCATGTGGGCGGTGGCGGGACCGACGCTCTCGCGGTCGTTGGCCGACGCCGGGGCGACGGTCATCCGCGTCGAGTCGTCCTCACGGGTCGACCCAGCTCGGGCGTTCCTGCCGTTCATCGACAACCAGTTCGGGGAGGAGAACTCGGCGTTGTTCCACAACCTCGGTGCGGGCAAGCAGAGCTTCACCCTCGACCTGAACCGGCCGGAGGGCCGTGAGGTGGCACTCGACCTGGTGCGCTGGGCCGATGTCGTGTGCGAGGCCTACTCGCCCAAGGCGATGCGCAGCTTCGGTCTCGACTACGAGCAGCTCCGGGCGGTGAACCCGTCGGTGGTGATGCTCTCGTCGTGCCTGTTCGGCCAGCAGGGACCGCTGGCGTCCTTCGCCGGGTACGGGAACCTCGCCGGCGCCATGACCGGCTTCTACAACCTCACCGGTTGGCCTGACGGCGACCCCGAAGGCCCCTTCGGGGCATTCACCGACTACGCCGCCCCGTCGGTGGCGCTCACCACGTTGCTGACCGCGGTCGACCACCAGCGCCTCACCGGGGAGGGCCAGTACCTCGACTTCTCCCAGGCCGAGGCGTCGCTGCACTTCCTGGCCTCGGCCTTGCTCGAGTACGAGGTGCACGGCCATGTCGCCGAGCGTCGGGGTAACGCCGATCTCGAGCAGTGCCCGCACGCGGTGTTCCCCGCTGCCGGGGACGACCGGTGGGTGGCGGTGGTGGCCCAGGACGATGCGGCCTGGGCGGCGCTTGCTGCGCTGGTGGGTCGGGCCGATCTCGCCGGGCTGGGTCCGACCGAACGTCTGGCGCGACGTGAGGAGCTCGAGGCCATCGTGGGAACCTGGACCTCGACGCATGCGCCGGGCGAGGTCGAGGCGGCCTGCCAGGCGGTCGGTGTGGCCGCCCACCGGGTGCAGAACGCCGACGAGCTGCTGCTGGACCCGCAGCTGTTGCACCTTGGTCACTGGCGCCGGGTGCCGCACCCCCGGCACGGCGAGACCGTGGTGGAGGGACCCCGGATGGAATTGTCGCGCACCCCGGTCGGACCGCTGGCGGCGGGTCCGCTCCTCGGTGGTCACGTGCGCAGCGTGCTCGAGGAGCTGCTCGGCTATGACCCCGCGCGGGTCGACGAGCTCGCGGCGTCGGGCCTGTTCGACTGACCCGCACCACGGGTCGGCGCTGTCGACGGGGCCGGTGGCGTCGGGCCGGTGGCGTCGGGTCGCACCCGGTGACTGCGGGCGCTACGGTCCGGTGCGACCCCGGCGCAGTCCGATGCGCCGGTCAGGGGAGTGGAGGTTCCGGCAGTGACCCTGCAGACGTGGCAGATCGGTGAGGCCAAGATCACCAAGGTGACGGAGATGGAGCAGCGCTGGCCCGGCTTCGCCGTCATCCCGCAGGCGACCCCGGCGGCGATGAAGGAGCACGACTGGGTGCTCGGGCCCTTCGCAGACCCGGAGTCGGGCAAGATCCGCCTGTCCTTCCATGCGTTCTGCATCGAGGTCGGCGACGAGAAGATCGTGGTCGACACCTGCGCCGGCAACGACAAGGTCCGACCCAACTTCGAGGCGCTCGGCGGGCTGCACACCGACTTCCTCGAGCGGATGACCGAAGCCGGTTTCGGCCCCGACGACGTCACCGCAGTGGTCTGCACCCACCTGCACGTCGATCACGTCGGCTGGAACACCAACCTGGTGAACGGGGTGTGGACCCCGACCTTCCCGAAGGCCCGTTACCTCTTCGGGGCCAAGGAATGGAACCACTGGCGGGTCGAGCCCCAGGTCTACGGCGACGTGGTCGGCGACAGCATCAAGCCGTGCATCGACGCCGGGCTGGCCGAGCTGGTCGAGTCCGACCTGCGTCTCAACGACGCCGTGTGGCTGGAGCCCACCCCGGGTCACACTCCCGGCCACCACAGCGTGCGGATCTCCTCCGGCGGGCTCGATGCGGTGGTGACCGGCGACATGGTCCACCATCCGATCCAGTTCCACCACCCCGACTGGTCGAGCGAGCCCGACGTCGACAAGCCCATGGCCATCGACACCCGCCGGGCGTTCGCCGAGCGGTACTGCGACGATCACACCATCGTGCTCGGCACCCACTTCGGTGGCCCGAGCTGCGGCCATCTGCGCCGTCTCGACGCCGGTGGCTGGTGGCTCGACTCGACCGGGTTCCCCGACATCAGCTGATCGCAGCGACCCACGGTGGCCGGGCGGGTCCGTCCTGCCGGGGCGCCGTGGGCGCAATGCGCCGTCAGTCGGTGCGGTCCTCGAGGCCGGGCATGCGCTTGCGCGATCCGAACGGACGGTCCTTGTCGAAGAACGCACCGCCGAGGCTGGCCAGCACGTAGGTCGAGTGCCCGGCGGCGATGGCCCCCCGGAACCCCTGGGCATCCTGGGCGTCGTTGACCTGCCGCTTGATCGACTGGGCGACGATGGGCTCGAGCCGGGCGATGCGCTCGGCCTTGGCCATCGCCGCCTCGGTCAGCTGCTCCCGGGGTACCACCTCGGAGACGAAGCCCAGTTCCTGGGCCCGGCGCGCGTCGAGGTCGCCGTACTCCCACAGCAGGTCCTTGGCGCGACGGGCGCCGATGTCCCATGGGGTCGACTGGAACTGGAACAGGCCGGGCATGAACCGGGCGTCCTCGGACGCCACGATGAGGTCCATGGCTGCGGCGATCATCCAGCCGCCGTAGATGCAACGGCCCTGTACCGCGGCCAACGTCGGCTTGGGCAGGTCGCGCCAGCGCATGGTGTTGTCGACGTTCCAGTCCCAGGAGCGCTGGTGTACCCCGACCACGCCGGGCGGGTACGGCCGGGCCTCGCGATCGGCGAGTTCCTCGGGGGTCCCGATGTCGTGGCCCGACGACCAGTGCTCGCCGCTGCCGAAGAGCACCACCACCCGCACGTCGTGGTCGGCCATGGCGTCGGCGAAGGCCGCATCGAGTTCCTCGAGGAGCACCCGGGACTGGGCGTTGCGGTACTTCGGGCGGTTCATGGTCACCGCTGCGACCGCTCCGATCCGTTCGTAGAGCACGGTGGTCATGGGTCGTTCCTCCGGGTTCGCGGGGTCGGCAGTCGGGTCGGCAGGGTGGTCGGGTCGACAGGGTGGTCGGGTCGGCAGGGTGGTCGGGTCGGCAGGGTCAGCCGCCGACGATGACCCGGGTGGGTGCGCCGTCGAGATAGGCCCGGATGTTCTCGGCGATGTGCCGGTAGAACACGTCGTAGACGTTCTCGGACACGTAGCCGACGTGTGGCGTGGCCAGCACGTTGTCCAGGGTGCGGAACGGATGGCCTGCCGGGAGCGGTTCGATCCCGAAGGCGTCGAGGCCGGCGCCGGCGATGGTGCCTGCGGCACAGGCCCGGGCGAGCGCGTCCTCGTCGCAGATCGGGCCGCGGCTGGTGTTGATGAGCCAAGCGGTCGGCTTCATCATGGCGAGCTCGGCGGCACCGACGAGATGCCGGGTGCGCTCGGAGAGCACCAGATGGACGCTGAGCACATCGGCGCGCCGGAACAGCTCGTCCTTGCTCACCAGTTCGGCACCGATCTCGGCGCAACGCTGGGCCGTGAGGTTCTGGCTCCAGGCCACCAGGTTCATGCCGAAGGCCTTGCCCACCTGGGCGACCATGGCCCCGATGCGTCCCAGCCCGGCGAGGCCGAGCGTCGCGCCGTGCAGGTCGGTGCCGATGGTGCTCATCCACCGGCCGGCGCGCACGTTGGCGATCTCGGTCGGCACCTGGCGCAGCGCCGCCAGGATGAGTGCCCAGGTCAGCTCGGCGGTGCTCTGCACACTGCCGCTCGTGCCGCACAGCGTGATGCCCCGTTCGAGGCAGGCGTCCTCGTCGATGGCGGCGTTGCGCATCCCGGTGGTCACCAGCAGGCGCAGGTTCGGCAACCGGTCGAGCAGCGCGCGGTCGAACGTGGTGCGCTCGCGCATGGCGACGACGGCCTCGTAGGGCCGGAGACGTTCCACGAGTGCCTCTCGGTCCTCCACATGGTCGGTGAAGGCGTCGTAGACGACCCGCTCGTCGGCCGGGTTGCGGGCCAGGTAGGCGGTGGCCACCCCCTGGTAGTCGTCGAGCAGGGCCACCCGCATCATCCCCCGACCACCTGCATGAACCGCTCGAGGGCGGCGATGTGCTCGCCGACGGTGCTGAAACCCGGGGCCTCCATGCCGGTCCACGCCGCGGTGGTGCTCATGGCGTTGATGGTGACGTAGTCGATGCCGGCCTCGCGGGCGCTGTCGACGGAGCTGGCCCAGCGGGCCTCGCCGAGCCCGTACATGAGGGTGAACTCGAGCGGGAAGGTCGCCGGATCGCGACCCTCGGCCGCGACGAGGGCGCGCAGCTCGGTGGCCTGCTCGACGGTCTTGCGGCCGGCGCTGGCGAAGGTGAAGCCGTCGCCCACCCGGGCGGCCCGGCGGAACGCCACCTTGGTCGAGCCGCCGAACCACAGCGGGATCGGCCGGCGCGGCCGGGGCAGGATGCCGGCCCGGTCGATGCGGTGGTGGCCGGTGGTCACGTCGAGCACCGGCTCGCTCCACAGCCGGCGCATGAGGCTGATCTGGTCGTCGAAGCGGGCACCGCGACCTTCCCAGGGGATGCCGAGGCCCTCGTATTCCACCGGGTTCCATCCGGTGCCGATGCCGAGCCGGAGCCGTCCTCCGGAGAGGATGTCGACCTCGGCGGCCTGCTTGGCGGCGAGCACGGTCTGGCGTTGCGGCAGGATGATGATGGCCGTCTCGAACTCGATGGTGCTGGTGACACCGGCGAGGAACCCGAACAGCACGAACGGCTCGTGGAACGGGTCGCGTTCGGTGTACGGCCCCCACAGTTTCGGCTCGCGCCCGGCGTGCTCGGCGCCGAGCACGTGGTCGTAGGCGACGATGTGGCTGTAGCCGAGGGACTCGGCGGCCTGGGCGATGTCGCGGATGGCGATGGGGTCGTCACCGATCTCGGTGGTGGGGAAGGTCGCTCCGAATTTCACCGGCGCATTCTTGCCGATCACCCCACCCGCCGCTCGGTACCGTGCGGTATGGCTTGTGGCGCGTCGTGGCGCAGCCGGCGAGCGATAGGGTCGGCCCATGTCGATCAAGCTGAGGAAGCTTCCTGACGCATCGTTCGGTGCGATCGTCGAGGGGCTCGAGCCGTCGGAGACGCCGACCGAGGAGATCGTCGCCGAGGTACGGGCTGCGTTGGCCGAGCACGTGTTGCTGGTCGTACGCGGCCATCGGCCGCCCAGCGATGCGGAGCTGGTCCGCTTCGCCGGTGGGTTCGGTCCCCTTTTCGACGGGGGCGAGCTGTTCGGCATCGCCTCGCCGACCAGGGAGATCCTGCGGCTCACCAGTGAACGCAACGAGCTCGGCGTGGAGACCGGTCCGTCGTCGGCGACCCCGTTGCCGTGGCACACCGACTACTCCTACCTGCCCTGCGCCGCCCGGGAGACGTTCCTCGAGGCGGTGCAGCTGCCCGCCGACGGTGGCGGGCGGACGTGGTTCGCCGACGTGTACGACGCCTGGGAGTCGCTGGCCCAGACCATCCATGATCGCCTCGACGGGCTGGTCGGCATCCACTCGATCAAGGGCAGCGGTCGGCATCTCAACCGTGACGAGCGGCGGGCGGCACGGGCCGGACGCGAGGTCAAGAACCCCGACTTCACCTACCCCGGCGGCCGGGTGCCGGCCCGTCATCCGTTGGCCCATCGGCACCCCGACACCGGGCGGATCGCGCTGTACGTGAACTCCCTGGTGGCCGGGATCGAGGGCTGGGACCCCGACGACGCCGACAGCCTGATCGAGGACCTGATCGTGCACGCGACCGACGAGGGACGGGTCTACGGGCACGCCTGGGAGGTCGGCGATCTGGTGATCTTCGACGACATCGGCACCATCCACCGGCGCGATCCGTCCGATCGGGACCAGATCCGCACCATGCGCCAGCTGTCCACCATGCTCACCGACGACGGCCTGGCCGGGGCCGCTTCGGTGACCGTGTCGACCGTGGGCGGCGCCAGACCCGGCTGAACGGGCCCGACCCCGCCGGGGTCCGTCGGGCTACGCGCCGGCCCACACCGGTGGACGTCGCCCGGCCCACGGGCGGGCCCCTTCGAGCTGACCGGCCACCCGGAACAGCACGTCCTCGCGCCACTGGCCGCCATCGGGACCATGCCCGAGGCGACGGCCGCAGCGGAACCACCACTCGATCCGCTGGGCGAGCGGCTGAGGTCCCACGGGTTGTGGGTCGGACCGAACGCCAGCGGCTCGGTGGTGGGCACCGAGCCCCATTCCGGGGTGTTGGTCTTGCCCAGGGTGATCAGGCCGCTCGCCCGGAACCTGGCCGCGAGCTCGGTGTCGTGGTCCGGTCGGTAGTCGAGCTCCTTCAGCACGGCCATGCCGGCGCAGTAGCGGTCACCGGCGGTATGGGCCATCAGGTCCTTCATCAGGAACGGCACGCCGGCGAACGGCCCGCCGGCCCCGCCTGCGGACGCGAGCGTCCGGGCCGCCTGTCGGGCGCCCTCGTACAGCGGGGTGATGACCGCGTTGAGCTGCGGGTTCAGCCGCTCGATGCGCTCGACGGCGGCCTCGACCAGCTCTGCAGCGCTGAGCTCAGCGCGGCGCACCAGCTCGGCCTGGGCCAGTGCGTCGAGACCTGCGAGGTCCTCGCTCATGAGACGGCCCACTGCAGCAGCGTGTGCACCGGGTCGTCGTCGAGGTGGTGCTCGAAGACCGCGTGGACCGGGGCGCCGATGACCAGCGGCTGGTGGGGGTCACCCACCAGGTTGCCGACGATGCGGACGCCGTCGGCGTGGGGCAGTTCCACCAGGACGACCACGTACGGGCCCTGTTCGGCCAGGGCGGGGTGCACCGGGTGCCAGATCCGTTCGTGGCTGTAGATGATCCCTTCGGCCGCGGTCTCCTCGTAGCGCAGGTCGAAGGAATGGCAGCGGTGGCACACCCATTCAGGTCCCCACTGCCAGCGGTTGCAGCCGTTGCAGCGTTGCAGGAGGAGCTTCTCCTGCTGCAGGCCCTCCCAGAACGGGGTGTCGAGTCCGTCGCGTGACGGGGCCGGCTTGGCCAGTCCCGGTCGGAGATAGGGGGTCATGCTCACAGCGTTGCCTCGCTCCCGAAGATGCAGGAGCTGACGGGGGTGACCATCGGGCCTGAACAGACCATGGCCACCTCGGCGTCGGGCACCTGGCAGGTGGACTCTCCCCAGATCTGGCGGACCGCCTCGATGTTGAGGCCCAGACCGTGCATGTAGCACTCGGCCAGGTTGCCGCCGCTGGTGTTGAGCGGCAGCTTGCCGCCCGGGGCCGAGAGGTTCTCGACCGTGAGGAAGTCGTTGACCTCCTCGGCGGTGCAGAACCCGTGCTCGACGATGCTCATCATCACGCCGCCGGTGAAGTTCTCGTAGCTCTGCAGCACGTCGACGTCGCCGGGGCCCATCTGCGCCATGCGGTACAGACGAGGCGCCACGGTGGTGAAACCCGAGGAGGCGTACTCCGGGGTGTTGTGCACCGGTGCGCCGGCGCGGTGTTGCGAACCCGAGACCGCGGCGAGCACGTAGCAGGGGTTGTGGTCGAAGTCCTTGGCCCGTTCGGCGGACACCAGCACCATGGCGGCGGCGCCGTCGTTCTCCTGGCAGCAGTCGAACAGGTGGAACGGCTCGACGATCCAGCGCGAGGCGTCGTAGGTGGCCTCGTCGAGCGGCCGTCCGTTCATCACGGCCCGCGGGTTGTGCTGGGCGTGGGCGTAGGACGCCAGCGAGATCGCCCGCAGCGCTTCCTGCTGCACGCCGTGGTCGTGCATGAACCGGTTGACCTTCATGGCGAACATGTGGGCCGCCGACATCAGCCCGTAGGGCAGGGTGTGGGCCGCAGCGCCCGACACCATCCGGCTGCGCGGGCCCTGGCCGAACCGGCCGAACTGGCCCTGCGCCAGGGCCCGGAAGACCACCACGCACTCGGCCTGGCCGGTGGCGATGGCGGCAGCGGCGTTGGCCACCGCGCCGGATCCGCCGCCCCCGCCTCCGCCCCACTGCATCGAGGCGAAGCTGAGCTGCTTGCAGCCCAGCGCTGCGGACAGGCGAGAGGCGTCGGAGCGGTCGTTGCTGTAGGACGAGAAGCCGTCGACGTCGGCAGGATCGATGCCGGCATTGGCGCAGGCACCGAGCACGGCCTCGATGGCCAGCTTGAACTCGGGGTCGGGGGAGCGGCCCCACTTGTAGTACTCGGTCTCGGCGACGCCGACCACGGCGGCCTTGCCCCGAAGCGTGCGATCCGTTGTCATGCGCTCCCCCTGATCGAGCCCGTCCTGCGGGCCTCATGGCGGACGGTACACCGGCGCACGGCCCCGGGCACGCAGCCCGGCCCGTGCCGGCCGAGGGGTACGATCCGCACCCACGGCCACCGGCCCTGCCGCAACGGCGTCCGGGCAGCCCGATCAGTCCGAGCCAATGATCCGTATCACCTCAAGGGGATTGTCATGTCCAAGCGTGTCCTGCTCACCGGTGCCTCGACCGGCATCGGTTTCGCCACCCTGCAGATGCTCGTCGCCGACGGCCACGAGGTGACCTCGCTCGACGTCAAGGAGGCGCCGGCCGGCGCAGCCGTGCACCACCACTGCGATCTGTCCGACCCGGCATCGATCGACGCCGTGGTTGCGCAGCTGCAGGGCCCCTACGACGCGGTGCTCAACGTGGCCGGTGTCGCCGGTTCGATGGGTGCCGAGCTGGTGCTGCGGGTCAACGTGTACGGCCTGCGTCACCTGACCGAGTCGCTGCTCGCCGCCGGCAAGATCGCTGCGCCGGGCGGGTCGATCGTGAACATCGCGTCGCTGGCCGGGATGGCCTGGGATCGCCACCTCGACCGCATCAACGCCCTCGAGGACGCCGAGGACTTCGCAGCCGGCATCGAGGTGGCCAAGGCCTACGACAAGGGCGGCCCCGCCGCCTACATCCTGTCCAAGGAGTGGGTGGTGGCCTACACCAAGCGCCTGGCCGGCCGGGTGGTCACCCAGGGCATCCGGGTCAACAGCGTGAGCCCCGGCCCGGTGATCACCCCGTTGTTCCCGTACTTCGAGACCGATGCCGGCAAGGAACAGATGGCCTGGATGAACGAACAGGTCGGCCGGGCCGCCCAGCCCGAGGACGAGGCCGAGGCCATCTGCTGGCTGGCCGTGGGCCGCAGCGGCTGGGTGAACGGTGTCGACCTTCCCGTCGACGGCGGGTTGCAGGCCGGCATGGCGGTCGGTTGGGCGGACACCAAGTCCTCGCCCGCTTCGAGGGCCCGCCGGGGCTCCTGAGCGGTATCGTGACGCCTCGACGCCGGGCCAGCGGGCCCGGCGCGGGGCTGCTCAGCAGGGGGAACCATGAAGTTCGGGTATCTGGCGTTGAACTCCGCGGACGGCATCCGGCCCGACCGCCTCGGCCGGGAGCTCGAGGACCGTGGCTTCGACTCGGTGTGGATGCCCGAGCACAGCCACATCCCGACCAGCCGCGATTCGGCCTACCCGGGTGGCGGTGACCTGCCCGACGGTTACTGGCACATGATGGACCCCTTCGTGTCCTTGCAGGCGGTGGCATCGGCCACCTCCAACCTGCTGCTCGCCACCGGCGTGTGTCTGCTGCTCGAGCACGATCTGCTCGACCTGGCCTGCACGGTCGCCACGCTCGACGTGCTCTCCGGCGGCCGGGTCCTGCTCGGGGTCGGCGTCGGCTGGAACGAGGAGGAGCTGGTCAACACCCGGCCCGACGTGCCGTTCAAGCAGCGGTACTCGGCGATGCGTGAACGGGTTGCCGCCCTGCGGGCCTGTTGGACCGAGGAGACCCCGTCCTTCGAGGGCCGCTACGAGCGGTTCTCCGAGTCGTGGGTGTACCCGAAGCCGCTGCAGCAGCCGGTGCCGATCGCACTGGGCAACGCCGGCCGGGTCGGCATCAAGCATGCCGCAGAGTATGCGGACCACTGGTGCCCGCTCGACGCCCAGTTGCTCAACTACGACGGCCGGCCCGACGTACGCGGCGGTGTCGAGCTGTTCCGCCGCCTCGCGGCGGAGGCCGGACGCAACGCCGAGGACATCCCGATCTCGATGTTCGCGTTCGGCAAGCCCAACCGCAAGCGCATCGACAACTACCTCGAGCTCGGTGTCGAACGCATCGTCATCCCGCCGGCCCGGATGCACCGGCACGACGAATCGGTCACTCTGGCCTGGTTCGACGAGTGGGCGCCGGTCATGGCCGAGCTGGGCGCGACCCCCGGCGGCACGGCCTGATGGCCGATCGCATCGGCTGGGTCGGTCTCGGTGGGATGGGCCGGCCGATGGCCGCCAACGTGGCCCGTTCCGGGTTCGAGCTGACCGTGTGCGACCTGCGGCCCGAGCCGGTCGCCGAGCTGGTCGGCCTCGGCGCGGCGTCGGCGGAGGACGCCGTGGCCGTTGCCGCCGCGGCCGACGTGCTGTTCGTGTCGCTGCCCAACAGCACCGTCAGCAAGCAGGTGGCGGCCGAGG
>CAIXPF010000021.1 GCA_903921205.1 uncultured Acidimicrobiia bacterium
ACCCCCGACGGGGTGTCCTTCCTCGACCGTTCGATGGTGGCCGACCTCACCGCGGTGGTCGATGCGCTCGCGCCGGAGGGGGCCTGGGTGGCGGCGCACTCGATGGGTGCGGCCACCGCGTTGCTGACCTCGCTGGAACGGCCGGCCGCGTTCGCCAAGCTGTTCGCCTTCGAGCCGATCATCTTTCGGCGTGAGCCCGACTTCGGTGGCGCCCAGCCCGAGTTCCTCGAGGGCGTGCGCCGGCGCAGGGCCGCCTTCGCCTCCCGGCAGGAGGCCATCGAGCGCTACGGGTCGCGCCCGCCGCTCGACGTGCTCGATGCCGAGACCCTCGCCGCTTATGTCGAGCACGGCTTCGTCGACGACGCGGCCGGTGGCGTGCGGCTGGCCTGCCCGCCCGATGTCGAGGCCCGGGTCTTCGCCGAGTTCCTCGACCGGGGCTTCGACCGTCTCGGCGAGGTGTCGGTGCCGGTGCTGGTCGGGGCGGGCTCGATCCGTCGTCCCGACCGGCCGGGAGAGCCGCCGTGGCGGGAGATCGCGGCACGGATCCCCACCGCGCGGTACCACTGCTTCGAGGGCACCGATCACTTCGGCCCCTTCGCCGCCGGCCGCCTCCCGTCGATGGCGGCGTTCCTCCGGGACTTCTTCGAGAGCTGACCGCCCCTGTCGGGCGAGATGCCGTACCGATAGGTATGGGCCGGTGCCGGCCCCGGACGGCCCGGCGGGGGCTGCTACGTTGCGCCGGTCGGGCAGGACGTCGTCGGGGAAGGCTCGCGGGAGGGCGGTCGGTGGACGCAGCGGTCGAGAGGTTGGTCGGTGCGGCGCTCGACGCGGTCCGGGCGGGACGCGACGAGACCGAGCAGGGACGGACCCTGGCCCCCTCGGTGGTCGAGGCGCTGATCGACGCCGGTCTGTTCCGCCTCGGGGTTCCGGTATCGCTCGGCGGCCCGGAACCGGGCCCGTTCGAGGTGCTCGACGTGCTCGAGGCCCTGACCGAGGCCGACGTGTCCGCGGCGTGGTGCGTGTGGAACAACCTGCTGCCGGCGTTGCTCGGCCGCCAGCTCGACCCCGATGTCCGCCGAGCGCGGTTCGCCGATCCCCGTGAGGTCTTCGGCAACTCCACCCGGGCCCAGGGCCGTGCGGTGCGCCACGGTGACCGCTACCGGGTGAGCGGCCGGTGGTCGCTGGTGTCGGGCTGTCTGGCCGCCACCCAGGTCATGGTGTTGTGCACCGTGGTCGACGCGGACGACCCCGACGCCCGCCCGGGCCCGAACCGCTTCGTGTACCTGCCCGCCGAGGCCGTGCGCATCGAGGACACCTGGGTCACCGCCGGCCTGCGCGGTACCGGCAGCCACGACGTGGTGGCCGATGACGTGGAGGTGGCGGTCTCGGCGTCGTGTTCCTACCTCGGGCCGGCCCGGTCCGCCGAGGGGCCGCTCGACCGGTTCCCGATCATGGCCTTCATGGCGGCCGGTGCGGCGTCGATGCTGTTGGGCCTGGCGTCGATCTGCGTGCGCGAGTTGGTGGCGACGGCCAGGGCCGCGGTGGTCACCGACGGACGGCCGCAGGCCGCGACGCGCCCGGCGGTGGCGGCCGGCGTGGCCCGTGGCGCGGCCGATGTCGCCTCGGCCCGTCTGGCGTTGCGTGCCGCCCTGGCAGCGCTGTGGGATACGATACCGCATGGTACGTTGAATGGTACGGCATCTGACGCCGAGTTCGCGGCGTTGTACCAGAGCGTGGACCTGGCCCGTCGCAACGCCCTGCAGACGGTGCGGGCTGCGCACGAGCTGGGCGGCACGGCGGCGCTGTACCAGGGCGGCGCGCTCGAACGGGCCCACCGCGATGCCCTGGTGATGGCCCAGCACATCATGTTCGATCCGATGTGGGCCGAGCAGGCGGGCCGGGTGCACCTGGGTCTGGCCGCCACCAACCCCCTGTTCAACCACTGAGCCCGCCGCCGATCCGGCGGTCGGTCCGCCGGGTACGCTGGCGGACCGATGACCGAACCCTGCACCGACCTCGACACCGCGATCGCCCGCAGCCGTAAGGCGGTGCTCGGGGTCAGCCGCGGCGATGCCTCGCTGATCCATGCGCTGTACGCCGAGGACGACGACGTGACGCTGGGCAACCCGTTCGGCCCGTTCGTGCGTGGCCGTCGGGCGGTGCTGGACACCACGGCCGATGCGGCGACCCGCTATCGCGACGGCGA
>CAIXPF010000022.1 GCA_903921205.1 uncultured Acidimicrobiia bacterium
CACCATCGTGGGCTCGGTGGCCGGCGACGTCGACGAGCACTCGAGTGTCGAGGGCCGGGTGATCATCGAGGCCGGCGCCCGTCTCGAACACTCCCGGGTACGTGGACCGGCCGTCATCGGCGCAGGGACGGTGCTGCGCGACAGCTACGTCGGTCCATACAGCTCCATCGCCGCCGACTGCGAGATCGTCGATTCGGAGATCGAGAACTCGGTGGTGCTGCAGTCGAGCCGCATCGTGGGGATCCCCCGCCTCGCCGACAGCCTGCTGGGTCGCAACACCGAGGTGTTCCGGTCCGGTCACCGTCCTCGGGCCACCCGGCTGATGCTGGGCGACCACAGCCTCGTCGATCTGGAGTAGACCTGCGCCATGGCCACTGTCACCCCGTCAGAACGCATCGCCGGCGTGTTCCACGTCGAGCTGCAGACCTTCGGCGACGAACGCGGCACCTTCGTCGAGACCTACCGCCGGGAATGGGTGCCCGGCGCCCGGGAGATGATCCAGTCCAACCGTGGCGACCGCAAGGCCGGCTGCGTGGTCGGGCTGCACTACCACCTGCACCAGGCCGATTACTGGTACATCCCCTTCGGCCGCTGCCGGGCGGTGCTGCACGACCTGCGGGTCGGTTCACCGACCGACGGCGCCACCGAGATGGTCGATCTCGGCGAGCAGGCCGATGGTTCCTTCGCCCAGCGCGGCCTGTACATCCCGCCCGGCGTGGCCCACGGTTTCGCCTCGCTGTCGGACATGACCATCACCTACCTCGTCGACGGGTACTACAACCCCGCCGACGAGCTCGGCGTGGCGTGGGACGACCCGGAGATCGGGGCCGACTGGGGCCTGCGCGACGCCGTCGTGTCCGGCCGCGACGCGGCCAACCCCCGGCGTTCGGCCCTGCCGCCGCACGCCGTGCCGCGCTGGCCGCTGCGGACCTGAAGGACGCGGCCTCGGTCGCCGAGCCGGGGACAGCTCCCTGGCAGGGTCGCGTTGGGCCCCGGGATGTCGGGGCGTCGTCGCCCTGCCCGTTAGCCTGAGCGGTCGTTATGCAGCTTCTCGTCACCGGCGGGGCCGGATTCATCGGGTCGAACTACGTACGTTGGCTGCTGGCCAACACCGACGATCACGTCGTCGTGCTCGACGCACTGACCTACGCAGGCAACCTCGACAACTTCCGGGGCATCGAGGGCGACCCGCGGTTCCGCTTCGTGCAGGGCGACATCCGCGACCGGGAGGCGGTCCGTGCCGCCATGGCGGGCTGCGAACGGGTGGTCCACTTTGCGGCCGAGACCCATGTCGACCGCAGCATCACCGACCCCGACAGCTTCGTGTTGACCAACTGCCAGGGCACCAACGTGGTGTGCGACATCGCCCGCCAGCTCGGTGTCGAGCGGGTGCTGCACATCTCCACCGACGAGGTCTACGGCTCGGTCGAGGAAGGGTCCTCCACCGAGGCCGACCTGCTGGTGCCCCGCTCGCCCTACTCGGCGGCCAAGGCCGGCTCGGATCTGATCGCGCTGGGGTACGGCACCACCTACGGCCTCGACGTCGTGGTGACCCGGGCCTCGAACAACTACGGCCCGTACCAGTTCCCCGAGAAGGTCATCCCGCTGTTCGTCACCAACCTGCTCGACGGGCACAAGGTGCCGCTGTACGGCGACGGGCTCAACGTGCGGGACTGGCTCTACGTCGAGGACCACTGCACCGGGATCGACGCTGCATTGCGCCGGGGTGCGGCCGGCGAGATCTACAACATCGGCGGTGGCAACGAGGTCCCCAACCGCGAGCTCACCGACCGGCTCATCGCCCTGTGCGGCCGGGACGAGTCGGCCATCGAGTACGTCGCCGACCGGCCGGGCCACGATCGCCGTTACTCGGTGGACTGCTCGAAGCTGCGGGGCCTGGGTTGGGCACCGGCCCGGGACTTCGAGGCCGGCCTGGCCGAGACCGTGGCGTGGTACCGCGACCAGCGTTGGTGGTGGGAGCCGCTCAAGGCCCGTGCCGCCGTGGCGCGCTGACATGCGGGCCATCGTCACCGGGGCCGGCGGACAGGTCGGCCGGGAGCTGGTGGAGTTGCTCGTCGCCCGTGACCGGCGTGACGACGTGATCGTGGCGGCCGACCACGCCACCATGGACCTTGCCGATCGCGATGCCGTGCTCGGCACGATCTGCAGTGTCGAGCCCGAGGTGGTGTTCCACGTCGGGGCGTTCACCGCGGTCGACCGCTGCGAGAGCGAGGCGGACCATGCCTATGCCGTCAACGCCCTCGGGACCCGCCACGTGGCCGACGCCTGCCGCCGGGTCGGCGCCCATCTCGTGTACGTGTCGACCGACTACGTCTTCGACGGCACCAAGGCCACGCCGTATCACGAGTGGGACAGCCCCAACCCGCAGTCGGTCTACGGCCGATCCAAGCTCGGTGGCGAGGCGGCGTGCGGGCCGGAGGCGACCATCGTGCGCACGTCGTGGGTGTGCGGCCGTTACGGGCCGAACATGGTGCGGACGGTGCTGCGGGCCGCAGCCAACCCGGGCACCATGCATTTCGTGCACGATCAGATCGGTCATCCCACCTTTGCCGACGATCTCGCCGGCATGCTGCTGCGGCTGGGCATCGACCGCCGGCCGGGGATCTTCCATGTGACCAACGCCGGCGCGGTGTCATGGTTCGAGTTCGTCCAGGCCATCCTCGAGGCCGCAGGCGACGACCCGGCCCGGGTGCTGCCGATCTCCACGGCCGAGCTCGATCCGCCCCGCCCGGCGCCCCGTCCGGCGAACTCGGTGCTCGACAACACCGCCCTGCGCCTGTCGGGCCTCGAACCCCTCGACCACTTCCGGGTGCCGTTGGCACGTCTGGTGTCCTACCTGCAGGCGCCATGACCGCGACGGAGGCGTCCTCCGGTGCGTCGCCGGTCTCGCCGCCCGTACCGTTCGTACGGGCAGTCGTGCTCAACTACAACGGGGACCCGCACGTTTTCCGCTGTCTCGAGGCGCTGCGGACCACCGACTGGCCGGCGGACCGGTTCTCGGTGGTGGTGGTCGACAACAACTCGGCCGATGGATCTGCGGAACGCATCGCTGCCGACTTTCCCGAGGTCGAGTTGCGTCGCCTGGGTACCAATACCGGCTTCCCGGCCAACAACGAGGCTCTGGGCGACCTCGCCGGCGTCGACTATGTGGCGTTGGTCAACAACGACGCCTTCGCGACCCCTGGCTGGTTGGGACCGTTGGTGGACGCGCTCGAGGAAGACCCGGCGCTGGGTGCGGCCTGCCCCAAGTTGCTGTTCGCCCCGGCCTTCGTGGAGTTGACCGTCGCCTCGGCGACCTTCCGTGCCCCCGGCGATGCTCGGGACCTCGGCGTGCGGGTCAGCGGGGTCGAGGTCGACGGCGTGGACCGGTGGCGTGCCGCGCAGTTCCCGCCGCCCGGCTTCTGGGGCATTGAACGGGGCGCCGGTCAGGAATCACAGTATTGCTGGACCAACGGTCAGGCTGCGCTGCGAGTGCCCTTCGAGCCCGTCGGGATGCCGAGCGGTACGGAACTGAGCAGTACGGAACTGAGCAGTACGGAACTGAACGGTACGAAACTGAGCAGTACGGAACTGAACGGTACGGTACGGGTGCGTCTGGCGGCGCCGAAGCCGACCGCGGTGACCCTGCGGTGCGGCCCGCAGGAGCTCGTCGTCGAGGTCGGGCCGACCCCGGCCTGGTTCACCATCGAGGTGAGCGGCACCCCCTTCGACGTGGTCCAGAACGCCGGCAGCATCGTGCTGACAGGTGGCTACGGTGCGGATCGCGGGTTTCTCGAGCGTGACAACGGCCAGTACGGCAGCAGCGACGAGGTGTTCGCCTGGTGTGGGGGCGGGGTACTGCTGCGCCCGGCGTACCTGCAACAGGTCGGTCTGTTCGACGAACGGTTCTTCGCCTACTACGAGGACACCGATCTGGCCTGGCGGGGCCGGGCCCAGGGCTGGCGGTACCGCTACGTACCCGCCTCGGTGCTGCGGCACCAGCACGCCACCACCTCGGTCGAGGGCTCTGCGACGTTCAACCGGTACGTCGAACGCAACCGGCTCATCATGCTCACCAAGAACGCTCCGCGTCGCCTGGCGTTCGATGCCGTGTGGCGGTACCTGCTGACCACGTTGTCCTACGCCCGGCGCGACGTGTTCGGGCCGCTACGCCGCGTCGGGCGACCCCGCTTCGGTGTGGTGCACCTGCGGCTGGTCTCCTTCGGGTCCTACCTGCGTCTGCTCCCGGCCCTACTCGGCGACCGTCGGGCCCTGCGCCGTCGTCAGATCGTCGAGGACGCAGTGCTGGCGACCTGGTTCCAGCGGCGTCGTTGACGCCCGGAGCGCGGTTCCCGTTCCGTCAGGCGGGTTGCCACACCAGGATCGGGCGATCGTCGGCCCACCACCACAGTTCGCGCCTGCCGTCGCCGTCGGTGTCGATCGCCAGCGGTGTCGTCCCGTCGGGGACCCGGTCGCTCCGACCGAGGCGCTCGTCGTCCCGCTGCCGCCACCACACCGTCGCGACGCCGTACGCGTCCACGGTGATCACGTCGTCGGTCCCGCCCCCGTCGATGTCGGCGAACAGGACGGCTGTCGCGGCGCCGTAGCGGTCGATCGCCGCGGAGGTGAACGCATCGCCGCCGAACCACACGGGCAACGTCCCGGTGGAGCCGCCGGTCGGGGTGGCCCAGATGATGTCGTCGTGCTGATCGCCGTCGAGGTCGGCGCTCAGCGGCTGGTACCCGCCGTTCATCGGGGTGTTCACCGTGTCGAAGGCGACGATCTGCTCGCCGCTGACGGTGTCGTGGGAGCCCCGGCTGTACCAGGTGCTGTCGGCCGAACCACCCGGGGCGTACCACAGCACGTCGCTGCGTCGATCGCCGTCGAAGTCGCCGCTCACCGGTCGGTACGGGCCGCCGCTGAGGGACAGGTTGGTGATGGTGTACCCGGTGTCGGGGTCGAACTGGAGCAGGGGCAGGCGAACGACCGACGCCCGGTAGAACAGCACGTCCTCGTCGCCATCGGCGTCGTAGTCACCGACCACCGGGATGGCGTTGCCCGACACCGGCAGGCTCGATGTGGTCGGGGTGCCGCTCGAACTGCCCCGAAGGAGCGTCACGGTGGACTGCCCCGGGGTGGAGAACAACAGGTCGGCGGTGCCGTCCCCGTCCCAGTCGAGCTGCGTCATGCGGGTCCCGACCCCGCCCCCGTCGGGCACCGCGAACGTCGACACGGCGAAACCGCCGGTGCCGTTGGCCAGCCACACCTCGTCCGGGTCCGTCCCCGGTCGGTACCACAACACGTCGTCGCGGCCGTCCTTGTTCAGATCGCCGACCGTCGGCCGGCCCCGTCCGGTGAGCGGCAACGCGCCGTCGGCCAGGAACCGGGTGTCGTACACGAGCCCGGAGTACCGCAGTGCGACGCGGGTCCGGATCTCACCCAGGAACTCCTCGAGGTCGCCGGGGCAGGCGGTGTAGTTCACGTCCTGGTGGCCGACGATGCGCGGCAGGGTCACCGGTTCCATCGCCGGGAAGCGGTCCTCGGCCCGGGGCAGCATGGTGCCGTCCCTGGCCGGGTCGGCCCCGTGGCGGAACAGCTTCCAGGCGATCAGCGAGATCGCTGCGGACACCGCCTCCTCGGTCGGTTCGTACGTGGTGAAGTCACCCAGGAGGTCGATGCCGACCGACCCGGTGTTCATGCCGTAGGCATGGCTGCCGACGGTGAGGCTGGCCATGCCACCCTCGCGGCCCTCCCAGACCCGGCCGAAGCGGTCGACGGTGAAGTTGTAGCCGACGTCCATCCAGCTGTTGGCGTCCATGTGGTAGGCCTGGATGGCTCGCAGCATGGCCGGTACGTCGGCCGCGGCGTAGCTCGACGATTCGCCCGAGCCGGTGTGGTGCAGCACGACCAGTCGGAGGCCCGTAGCGGTCCAGGTGTCGTAGGCCGGCGGGCGAGCACCCCACTCGGCCCGGCTGATCACCGTCGGGCGTTCGTCGCCGCGCCGGGGCGTCAGGGCGGCCTCGCCGCTGCCGTCGGGGGGAACGACGACGGGGTCCACGCCCGTCAGGGGACTGCTGCGTTGGGGCACGAGGCCACCTGCGCCCGCCGCCGTGTCGTCGGTCGGGCCCCGGCCGGTAGAGGTCGTGTTGCCGGCGGGCAGGGTTCCGTCCGGCCGCACCAGGTGGACATCGAGGTCGTCGGCGTCGCCGTCGATGCCGAGCTGCCAGCCGTCGGCCTCGCCGACCCAGACCGGGTCGGAGGTCAGGCGCCGTGAGGGCCCGCTGCCGGCCTGCACCGAGGCTTCGGGAGTGTCGGGGTCGGGACCGTGGTCTGCATGGCGGACGACCGGACGCCACTCGGACCAGCCGGTGGTGTGGTGGACCCGGAAACGGGCACCGACCTCGTCTGGCCCGGTCCAGGTGAAGCCGATGAGCAGGAAGGGGTCGAGATCGAGTCCCTCGGCCAGGACCCGGGGCGGCTCGGCGGGGACGCCGGCCGTGGCACGCTGCAGGTCGAGCCAATCCGGTACGACGCCCGCCCCTGCGGTTCCGACCACCGCGCCCGGGCCGATCGGGCGCCCGAGCCCGGTGGCCTCGGCCAGGGGCAGCAGCGCGACCTCGGTGCTGTGGGTGCCCATCGTCGCCTGGCGCCACCGATCGGCGGGGTCGTCGGTCGTGGCCGGGTTCGGGGGAGGGTCGGCGGCGGTACCTCCGAGGCGTTCATCCGGCGATCCGGTCGGCACCGGGACGCTGCCATTCGCCGGTTCGCCGACCCATTCGGCGGTGATCGGCGTCGCGGTGCGGCCCAGCGGTCCGGCGGCGGAGCTCGGTACGGCCCCGCCGGGGGCGGCGACCTGTGTCGCTGGAGCTGTGCCGGCCCCACCCACGGCGCGTTCGGCAGCCCGCGGCGTCGCGCTCACGAGGAGCGACGACGACAACAGCAGCGAAGCTGCGGCGGTCAGGAAGGGGGAGCGCAACGGCATGGGAAAGGATCGGGAGCGGGACGGCCCGGTGGCCGTCGTCGGAATCGCCGTCCCGTGGTACTCCACACGGTACCGGCAGCGATGCACGGTTGCGACGGCACCACGGTGGGTGGTCCCCGGATCGATCGGCGGCTCCTGGCGCCGTGCACCTGTCGTCGTCCCCGACCGGCGATGCGTTCCCCGGCCGGGGCGAAGCCGCTCGGTAGACTTTGCGGGCCGTGCCCACGGTGGGCCGGAGGCTGGTACGAGGATCTGTGTCGACGATCGCGGAGTACGTGGAGGCGAGGGAACTCGCCAAGGCGCTCACCATGCGCGACATCCGCGGCCAGTACAAGGGGTCGATCCTCGGCTGGTTCTGGTCCCTGCTCAACCCGCTCACCACCGTGGCGATCTTCACGTTCTTCTTCGCCGTGCTCGGGATGCAGGCCCCGGTGGGCGACCCGTCGGGCCTCAAGATCTTCGCCCTCTACCTGTTCACCGGCCTGGTGCCGTGGAACTTCTTCGCCGCCTCCGTCAACGGCGCCACCGGCTCGGTGGTGGCCCAGGGGTCGCTGATCTCCAAGGTGTACTTCCCGCGCGGGATCGTGGTGTTCTCCAAGATCAGCTCCGTCGGTTTCACCACCCTGATGGAGACCTCCGTCGCGGTCATCCTGTTGCTGATAGCCGGGAACATGGTGCTGCCCTGGCTACCGGTGGTGGCGATGTTGTTGCTGCTGCAGGGGTGTCTGGCCCTCGGGATCGGGCTGATCCTGGCCGTGGCCAATGTGTACTTCCGCGACATCCAGTACCTGGTCGGCATCGGCCTGCAGGTGCTCTTCTACAGCACGCCCGTCGTGTACCAGACCAGTTTGATCGAGGCGAAGTTCGGCGCCCGGGGCTTGTTCATCTACCGGCTGAACCCGCTGGTCGACCTGATCGAGGCCTATCACCGGGTTCTCTACGACCTGCGCTGGCCCGACTTCGGGTGGATGGCCTACGTCGCCGGCTGGGCCGCTGCCCTGCTGGTGATCGGGGCCGTGATGTTCAACCGCTTCGAGCCGCGTCTGGCCGAGGAGCTGTGAGCGACGCCGTGACCGAGCCGATCGCATCCGCCGCCGATCCGGTGGCCATCGCCGTGCGCAACGTGTCCAAGCAGTTCCGCCGCTACTCGGTGCGCAACCAGTCGGTGAAGGCCGCGCTGTTCCGCGGCAGCAGGGGCACCTACGAGGAGAACTGGGTTCTCGACGACGTCTCGCTCGACATCCCCACCGGCTCCACGTTCGGGCTCATCGGCTCCAACGGATCGGGCAAGTCGACGCTGCTGAAGTGCATGGCCCGGATCCTCAAGCCGAACAAGGGCTCCATCACCGTCAACGGCCGGCTGTCGGCCCTGATCGAACTGGGGGCCGGGTTCCATCCCGAGCTGAGCGGCCGGGAGAACGTGTACCTCAACGGTGCCGTGCTCGGCCTGCGCCGCAAGGAGATCGAGCAGCGGTTCGACAGCATCGTGGACTTCGCCGGCCGACAGGTGGCCCAGGCCATCGACCAGCCGATCAAGACCTACTCCTCGGGCATGTACGTGCGGCTCGGTTTCTCCATCGCGGTCAACGTCGAGCCGGAGGTGTTGCTGGTCGACGAGGTCCTCGCCGTCGGCGACGAGGAGTTCCAGCGTCGGTGCTACCAGCGTTTCGAGGAGCTCTCCTCCAGCGGACGCACGGTGGTGCTGGTGTCGCACGCACTGTCGACGGTGGCCGCCATGTGCGACCACGTCGCCTGGCTCGACGGCGGAAAGCTGCTGCACGTGGGCCAGCCCCAACAGGTCGTCGACGCCTACCTGACCCGGCTCGATTTCGGCCGTCCGTCGGTGGTGGAGGTGTCCGAAGGACCGTCCGTGCGCATCTCCGACATCGTCATCGAAGGTGCCGGCCGGCGCCGGACCTCGACTGAGCTCGGCGAGGAGGTTGCGGTGGTCGGCACCGGCGAGCCGGTGCGGCTGCGTATGAGCTACCAGACCGACCGGCCGACCGACCTGCCGGTCTTCGCCTTCTCCGTCCACACCCTCGACGGCACGCTGGCCGCCAACCCCTCCACGCTGGGGGTGGCCGGTCCCGAACGCGTCGAGGGTACCGGCACGGTGGAACTCGAGGTGCCGTCGCTGATGCTGGTGCCCGGCGCCTACACGCTCGGCGCGGCCATCTTCGACGCCTCCGGCGAACACGCCATCGACCGCAAGCTGCGCCTGGTCCGTTTCGAGGTCGACGGCCACAACCCCGGTGAGACCCGGGGGATCACGGCACTCGGCGGGCGGTGGCACGGACCGTTGTTCGACCTCCCGTGAGCGACGCTGCCGGGGGTGCCCGACGTCTGCGGGTGGGCGTCTACAACCGCTTCTGGCCGACCGCCGGCGGCGGCGAGAAGTTCGCCGGAGGCATCGCCCAGGCCCTTGCCGGGCACCACGACGTCGAGCTGATCGGTCACGACGACATGGACACCTCCCGGCTGTCGGTGCTGGCGGGCCGGCTGCAGCTCGATCTCAGCGGGGTGGGCTGGCGCACGGTCGGGCGATCACCGACGGAGATCGAGGCGGCCTCGGCCGACTACGAGCTGTTCGTCAACGTGAGCTACGGCAGCGTCCTGCGCAACCGCGCCCCCCACGGCCTGTACGTGGTGCACTTCCCGACCGTCGGGGCACCGCCGCCGAGCGGCTGGCGGCGGTTCCTGCTGCGTGCCGTCGGCCGTTCGGCGAAGATCACCGGGGCGTCGCTCGACGTCGGCCGCTGGACCGGTGGGGTGTACACCGCCGAACCGCTCGGTCCCCTCACCCATCGCTGGACCGACGGCGACGGGGTGCTGCAGCTGACGCCGGTGCGTACCGTTCGACTGGTGCTCAGCCGGCTCACCGCTGCGGGTGGGGTACCGGTGAGCGTGCAGGCCCGCACCGCCGACGGTCGGGTGGTGGGCAGCACGACGGTCCGGCCATCTGCGGGGCGCCGCGGACTGCCCGTCTCGCTGCTGACCGCAAGGTTGCCCGACCCCGGGCCCGGCGGGTCGGTGCTGCACGTGGTCTGCCCAACCCGACTGCCGGGCGGGCGGGTGAGCGACCAGCGCCGGCTGGGCGCGTCGGTGGTGGCCGTGCTGGGTGGACCGTGGTATCAGCAGCTGCTGCAACTGGTCGAACAGCCGTTGCGGGTCGGTGCCGCCGATTTGTCCTTTCTCGACAGCTACCAGCAGGTCGTGTCGAACTCGGCCTTCACCGCTCGCTGGGTGCGGCAGCTGTGGGGGGTCGACTCCGACATCCTCAACCCGCCGGTGAGCGCCCAGCCGCAGGGCGACAAGGAGCCGGTGATCCTGCACGTCGGTCGGTTCTTCCCGCCTGAGGCGGGTCACAGCAAGCGGCAGCTCGAGCTGGTCCGGGCCTTCCGGGAACTGGTCGGTCGCGGGGCGGCGCCGGGCTGGACCCTGCACCTGGTCGGCGGGTGCGACGAGGAGGGTCAGGCCTATCTCGACCGGGTCCGGGCCGAGATCGGTGACCTGCCCGTGGTGCTGCACGTCAACGCCTCCGCCGAGGAACTGCGTGCCTTGTTCGCCCGGGCTGCCATCTACTGGCACGCCACCGGCCTCGGGGTGGACCCCGACGTCCACCCGGAGCGGATGGAGCACTTCGGCATCGCCACGGTCGAGGCGATGTCGGCGGGTGCCGTGCCGGTCGCCATCGGCGTGGCCGGGCAGCTCGAGGTGTTCGACGATGCCGTGGAGGGCTTCCACTTCCACGATCTCGACGGGTTGGTGGCCCACAGCGCCGAGCTGATCGCCGACCCCGTCCGACGACGGGCCATGAGCGGTGCGGCGGTCCAACGCGCCGAACGGTACGGCGATGCCGCCTTCCAGCGGCGGATGCAGTCGCTGGTGGACGAGCTGACCGACTGACGGCGACAGGCTCAGCCGGGGAGCGGCTTACGGGCGGCCCAGGTCAGGAACATGTAGGCCGGTTCGAACCCGAGGTGATGGGCGGTATCGGCGTCCACAGCCGGTTCGAGCTCGGGACGCAACGCCGCCGTGCTGCCGTCGTGGGACGTCGCCCGTAGCCGGTTCCGACGCAGTCCGCGCAGGATCCCGTCGACGTCGAACTCGGGTGAGACGGGTTGCGGCCACGGCACATCCGAGGTCCCGGAGGCCGCTGTGGCCAGCAACGGCTGCGGTGCCAGGAGGGTCACCGCGAAGCCCCGCTCGGTCAGCGCGTCGCTCAGCGCCGGCCCGAAGCGCCAGAAAACCGGGGTGTGGTCACCGTGGAACTCGGGTTCGGCCGGCGGCGCCGTCAGCTCCTGCAACACGGGCACCTGGAGCAGCAGGGTTCCCCCGGGCCGCAGCACCCGGTACAGCTCGTCGAGGGCCCGACCGGTGTCGGGGACGTGCTCGAGGACGTGGGGTGTGAGCACGACGTCGACGCTGTCGCTGGGCAGGTCGATGTCCTGCAGGTCGATGCGGATCATGCCGGCGTGCGCCCGCTCGTCGAAGTCCGAGCACAGGTAGTCGAACCAGCCGGCCATGGCCTGCCGGTAGCGCTGGTCGAGACGCGGGCTGGTCTCGAGGACCCGGAGCCGTCGGGCCGGGCCGGGTGGCGTCACCGCATGCTGGAGCGCCCAGAACAGGAAACGATCCCGTCCGATCGAGCCGCAGCGGGGGCACTGCGCGCCCTCACAGTGGACCGGCCCACCGAAGGCGTCGCCCGACCAGCGGCAGATGTTGCACCGGTGCGGCCCGTCGGTGCGCTGGGCCGTCCACGGATCGGTGCCCGGCTCGGCCCAGCCCGCGAGCCGGCGGGGTCGCGGGGCCATCCGATGCTCGACGGCACGTCGGATCGACCCGAGGCGGTGCCGGAGCCCGTCGGGGATCCGCTCGGTGATCGGGCTCATGGCCGGCTCCGCTCACCGGTGCCGTCCCACCGCGCCGGTGCCGGCCGAACCGGCGGGCGGTGCTGCGGGGTCTGCTGATGGCGTGGTGAGGCTGTGCGCATGTGGGTCACCACCGGGATCGGGCGTTCAACCGGTCCGGGGTGCTCGCATGGTAGCCGCAGCCGTTCCACCCGAGGCACGGCGGTCCCGGCGGCGTTCGAGTTGCGGCCGGGGTCGATAGCCTGCCCTCATGGCATTGCGGTTCGTGATCATCGGGGGCGGTCCGGCGGGGCACCAGGCGGCGACGTATGCGGCGCGACTCGGTGGTCAGGTCACCCTCATCGAGCGCGATGTGGTCGGTGGGGCCGCTCACCTGTGGGACTGCGTGCCGTCCAAGGCCATGATCGCCACCGGCGGGGCCATGTCGTTCCTGCAGCGGGTGCAGGGGTTCGGTCTCGACCGGGCCCACGGCCAGGTCGACCTCGACGGGCTGCGAGCCCGGATCGCCAACATCACCTCGCGTCTCGCCGGCGCCACCACGGAACTGCTCGAGAGCCAGGGGGTGCGGATCCTGCGCGGGACGGGTCGCTTCGTCGGGCCGAACCGTGTCGTGGCCGACACTGCGGACGGCAGCGAGGAGATCGAGGCCGACCGGGTGCTGATCGCCACGGGGAGCCGGCCGCGCATTCCGGACTGGGCCGAGATCGACCACCACCGGATCCTCACCACCCGCGATGCCTATCCGCCGCCGGAGCTGCCCGAGCACCTGGTGGTGATCGGCTCGGGTGTGACCGGTGTGGAGTTCGTCCACATGTTCAGCTCGCTCGGCTGCCGGGTCACCCTGATCGTGTCGCGCCAGCAGGTCCTGCCCAAAAAGGATGCCGAGGTCGCCGCGGCGCTCGAGGAGAACTTCCTCGAGCGCGGGGTCAACCTGCTCAAGGGGGCCAAGGCCATCGGGATCGACCGCCTCGACGACGGTGTGCGGGTGCGCTGTGACGACGGCCGGGTGGTGGTCGGTTCGCACGCGTTGCTGGCCATCGGATCGATCCCCAACGTCGATCAGCTGGGCCTCGAGCACGCCGGGGTGCAGCTCGACGAACGGGGTTTCCCGGTCAACGTCGGCCATCATCTCGAGACCAACGTGAAGCACATCTACGTGGCCGGTGACGTGTCGGGCAAGCTCCCGCTGTCGTCGGTCGCGGCGATGCAGGGGCGCAAGATCGCCGAGCACGCCATGGGCCTGCACACGCTGGACCATCGCCACCTCGACTACGACATGGCGGCGTCGGCCATCTTCACCGAACCGGAGATCGCCGATGTCGGCCTGCCCGAGGTCGAGGCGTTCAACCTCGGCCGCAAGATCCGGGTGACCAAGGTGCCGATGGCGGCGTCGCCGAAGGCCTGGATCGACAACGACACCCGCGGGTTCGTCAAGATCCTCTCCGACCCCTACACCGGGGTGGTGCTCGGTGGCTCGATCGTGGGCGGCCACGCAGCCGAGCTGATCGCGGTCATCGCGGTGGCGGTGACCAACCGGCTGAAGGTCGCCGACATCATCGACTCGCTGTTGGTGCACCCGTCGTTGTCCGAGCTGCTGGCCGACGCCGCGGAGTAGCCCGGCGGTCGGGCGCGGTCGCCCGGAACGGGGCGGGAACGCTTCGCTGCGGCGTTCAGGTCCGACGGAGCACGCGACGTGCGATGCGACGTGCCACGGTGCCGACCCGGCGCATCGGGGCGGTCAGACGCCACCACTGCGAGTTCTCGAACGCCGCGAGCTGCGCTTCGAGCGCGGCCACCCGGGGATCGGTGGCATCCTCGATGCGATAGTGCGCAGCGTTCGACGCCAGACGGCGGACGGTGCCCGCCGGCAGGAGCACCGGTCCGGCATCGAGCCGGTCGAGCACCGCCTCGCGCGCAACGTCCCACACCTGGGCATCGTGCTGGGCGAGCGAACCCTCGACGGCATCCCAGCGGCGGTAGAGCGAGGTGACGACCTCGGTGTCGACCACGCCGGTCCAGGTGCTCGTGCGCATCAACAGGTCCCAGTCCTCGACGACCGCCAAGCTCTCGTCGAAGCGGAGCCGGAGGGAGCGCAGCGTCTGCATGGGCAGGGCGAATGAGCAGATCGGCGTCTCGTTGTGGTGGTAGTGGGTGAGCGCGTCGAAGCGCAGCGGGCGGGTGACGGCCACCGGGCCGGTCGGCTCGTAGGGCATGAGCGGGCCGCTACGCAGGGCGTGGGACTGGTCGGCCGACGCGCTACGCACGATCCGGCCCGGCCGGCGTTCGGCGCCGACCCGGAACTGCTCGACCCAGTCGCCGGTGACGAGGTCGTCGTCGTCGAGAAAGGCCAGGTAGCGACCTCTGGCCTCGTCGAGTGCGGCGTTCAGCGGCCGGCTGCGGCCACCACCGACGACCTCGAGTACCCGCACCCGGAAGGCGAAGCTGGGATGGAAGGTGCTCACGAGTTGGCGACAGAGCTCGGCTCGGGCCGGATCGTGGTGGTGCACGGCCAGCAGGACCTCGAAGTCGGGGTCGGTCTGGGCTGCCAGGCAGGTGAGCGCGTCCAGCAGGGCGATCTCGCGGTCGCCCGTGGTGCGCATGGCGACCGACAGGAACGGCGCAGGGGAGGTGTCCGCCTCCGGGGCACGTGGCGTTGTTTCGAGCAGGACGTAGGCCCGCACGAACTGGTTGACGATGGCGTGATCGTCCGCCGCTTCCCGCACGGCCCGCAGGAACGCCCCGAGGTTGGTCTGCGCCTCTATGTGGGCGAGGTCCGCGGGGAAGTGCTGGTCACTCGGGTCGAGCGAGAAGTCGTTCTCGGCCATCTGGCGCCAGCCGTGACCGGCGAGCATCTCGGTGAGGCGCGCCTCGCCGAAGAAGCCGACGTGGGTCTGGTCCAGCAACCCGCTCGGGCGCATGTCCCATCGAGCGGCGGTGAGCTTCGCCACGACGTCGATGTGCGTGGCGTTGGGAACGCTCATCAGCAGCGGCGGACGGCCCAGCTGCGTCGTCGTGGTCCGCAGCGCAGCGAGGAAGTCGTTGGGCGCAGGGATGTGCTCGAGCACGTCGAGCATCAGGATCGCCGCCACCGGCCGGCCGGCGACCAGCTCGACGATCTCCGCCGCAAGGGTCTCGTGCTTGCGGAGATCGAGCCAGCGGGCGTCGATGCCCCGTTCGATCATCAGCGCAATGGCTTCCTCGTCGATCTCGAGGCCCAGATACTGATAGCCGCGCTCGGCGAGCTGTTCGGCGAGCGGCGCAGTTCCGCAGCCGATGTCCAGCACCAGGCCGGGGCTGAGCGCAAGTTCCTCGACGAGGCGGACGATGTGCCCGTACGGCGAACGCCAGGCGAAGTCGAAGGATTTCATGGCCGTTCCTCAGAACCGATGGCGGGCGTACTCGCCGTTGACGAACTCGGCGACGCGTTCGGCACCCGGCAGGGGATCGGGAACGGTCCGCTCGCTCTGCCGCCGCTTGAACTCCGCCAGCGCCCGGCGCTGGGGCTCCTCGCCGTGACGGGCGATCCAGTCGGCGATCTGCCGGTGGATGTCGGGTCGGCCGTAGCGATGCGCCAGCATCAGGCCGCCGAACGCCGAGTGGTACCGCTCGTTGTCCGACACCACGATCGACCCACCGCTGCTGATCCGCTTGTCGTGGAAGATCGTGGCCTTCGGGACGTACACCACGCGGAAGCCGGCGAGCCGCACCCGCCACGACAGGTCGACGTCCTCGCAGTAGAGCGGGAAGTTCTCCGGGTCGAAACCGCCGACCTGGCGGAACACCCGCTCACGGATCAGCACGCAGCAGCCGCTCGCCCAACTGGTGTCGCCGGCCCAGGGGTCGTAGGACTTGGGGTGTTCGAGAGGGATCTGGCGTGCCTCGGCGATGCCGATGGCCGGGTCGGCCGCGGTGTGCAACAGGTGGGACAGCATCGCCGGTGCGGCGTGGGTGTCGGGGTTGATCACCAGCAGGTGCTCGTCGGTCGCCGACGCCGCCAGCGTGTTGTGACCGCGCCCGAACATCAGGTTGGCGCCGAAGAAGCGATAGTCGAGCTCGATCCCCTCGATGCAGCGGCCGAGGTCTGCGAGGTCGGCGTCGACGAGGCGAGGTGCGTTCGAGCAGTCCCCGACCACGACGTGGGCCGACTCGAGCAGGCCTTCGCTCCGGGCGTGGTCGACCATCGGCCTGATCGCCTGCATGAAGCGCCAGATCTCACCGATCGCGTTGTTGTACAGGACCGTCTGGATCTGGACGGTGGCGGGCATACGTGGGCGATCCTATCGGCCGGGTCGGTGGGCGACGCGATGCGGCGGACGACGGTCCGGGCCGACGCCGAGGCGGGCCTGTGCCGTCGTCCGCCGACGTGCGTTCGCTACTCGATGACGACCACGACATCGCCGGAGCCGACCGTGTCGCCCGGCTTGACCTTGACGGCCTTCACCGTGCCGGACTTCTCGGCGGCGATGTTGTTCTCCATCTTCATGGCCTCGAGCACGACCACGGTCTGGCCGGCCTCGACGGCGTCGCCCTCGGCGACGAGGACCTTCACGATGGTGCCCTGCATCGGCACGGCCACCGAGCCGGACCCGCTGCCAGCGCCCCCGCCGCTCGCGGATCGCTTGGCCCGCGGCGCCTTGGCGCCCCCGCCACCGGCGGCGACGGCCACGACCGGGGTGTCGGGCACCCACATGGCCACGGCGAATTTCTTGCCGTTGACCTCGACGTCCACGGTGCGGCGGACCTTCGCCGGCTCACCGTCCTCGCCGGGCACCGGAGCAGGGGCGTCGCCCTTGCTCGACACCAGACCGGAGAGGTCCAGCACGTCCTCGACCCACTTCGTCGAGTGCTCGGCGGCGGCGAAGTCGGCATGTTCGAGGATGGCGATGTCCGCAGGGATCGTGGTGTGCACCCCGGCGATCTCGAACTCCTTGAGCGCCCGCAGGGTACGGGCGATGGCGGTGTCGCGGTCCTTGCCCCAGCAGATCAGCTTGCCGACGAGGTTGTCGTAGTACTGGCTGATCTCGTCGCCGGCCTCGTAGCCGCCGTCCCAGCGGGTGCCGTACCCCGACGGTGCCCGCAGCTTGGTGATCGGACCCGGCGACGGCATGAACTTGCCGGCGGTGGGGTTCTCGGCGTTGATCCGTACCTCGATGGCATGGCCGGAGGTGGCCACCTGATCCTGGGTCATCGGCAGCGACTCGCCTGCGGCGATGCGCAGCTGCCATTCGACGAGGTCGACACCGGTGACCATCTCGGTCACCGGGTGCTCGACCTGCAGCCGGGTGTTCATCTCAAGGAAGAAGAACCCGCCATCCTGGTAGAGGAACTCGCAGGTCCCGGCGTTGAAGTACCCGCAGGCCCGGGCCACGGCCACAGCCGCCTCGCCCATCTGCCGGCGGATCTCGTCGGGCAGGCCGGGCGCCGGTGCCTCTTCGATGAGCTTCTGGTGGCGCCGCTGGGCGGAGCAGTCCCGCTCGGCGAGATAGACGTAGTTGCCCTGCTGGTCGCCGAAGACCTGGATCTCGATGTGCCGGGGCTTCTCGAGGTAGCGCTCCATGTAGATCTCGTCACGGCCGAAGTACGCCTTCGACTCGCGCTGCGCCGACTCGATGGCGCTGGTCACCGACGCCTCGTCGGGCACGACCTTCATGCCGCGTCCGCCACCGCCGTAGGCGGCCTTGATGGCGATCGGGTAGCCGTGGATCTTGCCGAACTCGATCACCTGTGACGGGTCGGTGATGAACTCGGTGGTGCCGGGAACACCCGACACCCCACCGCGCTCCGCGGCGAGGCGGGCCGAGATCTTGTCGCCCATCACCACGATGGCCTCGGGAGGCGGGCCGATGAAGGTCACGCCGAGGTCGGTGATGGCCCGGGCGAAGTCGGCGTTCTCCGAGAAGAACCCGTAGCCGGGGTGGACCGCATCGGCGCCGGAGCGGCGGATGACGTCGAGGATCGCCTCCGTGTTGAGGTAGCTCTCAGCGGCGGTCCTGCCACCGAGCGCATAGGCCTCGTCGGCGAGGCGGACGTGGAGGGCGTCGCGATCGAGCTCCGAGTAGACCGCTACGGTCTTGACACCGAGCTCGCGGCAGCCACGGATGACCCGGACGGCGATTTCGCCGCGGTTGGCAATGAGCACCTTGGAGAACACGCCATATGGATAGTCGCTCCGGCACCCCGCAGGCGAGACCGGCCGACGAGAATGCAGCCGCGCGAGCGCTGGCCCTGCGCGCCGCCGTGGCCGGTACCCGCTTCCGGCAGGTCGACTGGGTGGGCGAGACCGGCTCGACGAACCGGGACCTGATCGAGCAGGCGAACGCCGATCGGGACGAGCCGTCGGCCGCCGGCCGCCAGGCTGCGGTGCTGGTCACCGACCACCAGACGGCCGGCCGGGGGACCAAGGGCCGGAGCTGGTTCGATCCTCCCGGTGGCTCGCTGCTGCTGTCGGTCCGGCTGTTCCCCCGGGTGGCCCCGGCTGCGCTGCACCGCTACACCATGGCGTTGTCGGTCGCAGCGGCCGACGCCTGTGCCGACGTGGCCGGCGTGGACGTCCGACTGAAGTGGCCGAACGATCTCTTCGTCGGTGACCGCAAGTTGGCCGGGGTCCTGGCCGAGTCCTCGGTGCGCGGTGGGGCGGTGGATGCCCTGGTCATCGGGATCGGCATGAACGTCAACTGGCCGGCGGAGCTGCCCGAGGACCTCGGCGAGCTGGCGGTGGCGCTCAACCATCTCGCCGGCCACGACATCGATCGGGTCGCCCTGGCGGCGTCGTTGGTGCGCTGTCTCGACCGGGAGCTGCGGGCCCTCGCCGCCGACGGTGGTGAGGTCGACCTGCTCGAGCGCTACCGGCGACGCTCGGCGACGCTGGGGCGCCAGGTCCGGGTCGAGTTGCCCGACGGTCCGTTGTTCGGCGAAGCGGTCGACGTCACCGACGAGGGCCTCCTCGTGGTCGAGATCGACGGGGTCCGGCAGCGTTTCGCCGCAGCCGACGTGACCCATCTGCGTCTCGGCTGACCCCGGCCCGGTCACCGGTCGGTCAGGGCTCGGCCGTGGTCCGTAGCAGCGAGGTGAGGTGGGCGGCGATCGCCGCGGTGCGCGGTCCCGGGGGAGGGAGCCTTCGGCCGTCGATTGCGGCGATGGGCTGACCGAGCCGCGAGGTCGAGGTGAGGAAGGCCTCCCGGGCCTCGAGGAACCCGGCAATCGGGATGGTGCGTTCGACGGCGAGCCCGGCCTCCACTACCAGGGCCCGGGTCACCCCGGCCAGACAGCCCGAGGACAACGGCGGGGTCACGACCTCGTCGCCGAGGACCACGAACACGTTCGAACCGGTTCCTTCGCACAGCTCGCCCGCCGTGTTGGCGAAGATCGCCTCGTCCGCGCCGCGGCGGTGGGCGAGGTCCAGTGCCAGGACGTTCTCGGCGTAGGACGTCGTCTTGAGCCCGGTCAGGGCGCCGTGTTCGTTCCGGGTCCACGGCACCACGGCGACGGCGGCGGTGGGGGCGACGGTGCCGAGCGGGCCGGCAGCGACCACGACGGTGAGCGGGCCGTCGCCACGACGCGAGCCCAGGGGTGAGCGGCCGGCGGTCACGGTGATGCGGATCCGCAGTTCGTCCTTGCCGGGATGGGAGGCCACCACTTCGTCGACTGCGGTGCGCAGGGTGGTGTCGTCGGTCGTCAGCTCGAGGCGCAAGCCGACCGCCGAACGTCGGAGCCGGTCGAGGTGGCGACCGAGGGCGAAAGGGGTCCGTGCCACGGTGGCCACGGTCTCGAAGACCCCGTCGCCGACGACGAAGCCGTGGTCGTCGAAGGCCACCGTGGCCTCCGCCGCTGCAACCAACCGGCCGTTGCACCACACCAGCGGGCGGCCGGCTGGTGTGGTGCCGGCCACCGTCGTTCCGCTCGTCATGGCCCAACGGTAGGCCCCCGCCGGCCCGGGGTGGCAGCTCCATCGCCGCGCCGCGGTGACGTTTCCGCAGCGGGAGGGGCGCGCCCGGCACGACGATGGGCGCTGCTAGCGTCGACCGACGTGCCTGCCGTCCCCCCCGGCGTGAAGCTGCGTCGCACCTGGCCCCAGCGGCTGCTGCTGAGCATCAACATCGTCCTGGTGCTGTGCTGTTTCGCAGCGGCCGGCGGTCTCGTCTACGTCGACAACAAGACCAGCCAGATCCAGCACATCCACTTGTCGCAGGGCCTCACCGGACGCCCGGACGCCGATGTCTCACGCGACCCGTTCAACGTGCTGCTCGTCGGGGTCGACAGTGCCGATGGCCTCGATCCGGATGATCCCGTGCGCTCCGAACGCGACGAGACCGGTGTGTCCGGTATGCGCTCGGACACCATCATGGTGATGCGGATCATGCCGGCGGAGGGCCGGGTGGCCCTGATGTCGTTCCCCCGTGACCTGTGGGCCCGGATCGCCGATACCGGCCGCGAGGACAAGATCAACGCGGCCATGTTCTACGGCGGCCCGCAGCAGCTCATCGACACGATCTGGTCGAACTACCGCATCCCGCTCGATCATTACGTCCAGGTCGATTTCGCCCAGTTCCAGAAGCTGGTCGACGTGGTGGGTGGGGTGAAGGTGTACTTCGACACCGCCGCACGCGACGAGTACACCGGCCTCGACATCCCGGAACCGGGTTGCTACACGTTGGGCGGTCCGCAGGCGTTGGCCTATGCCCGGTCGCGGTACTACGAGTACTACGACGAGGATTCCGGGCGCTGGAAGTCCGATCCCACCTCCGACCTCGGCCGTATCAGCCGTCAGCAGGACTTCATCCGTCGTGCGTTGTCCCGGGCGGTGTCCAAGGGCATCCGCAACCCGCTCACCCTGAACCAGTTGGTCAACACCGGTTTGCAGGCCGTGGTGCTCGACGACGGACTGTCGGCGTCGGACCTCATCGCCCTGGGGACCAAGTTCCGCAGCTTCGAGCCGGAACAGCTCGAGACCTATGCCTTGCCGGTGGTCCTCGACATGGTCGGCGACGCCTCTGTGGTCCGCCTGGTCGACAGCCAGGCGGCACCGATCCTCGACCTCTTCCGCGGGGTCCGGCCCCAGGAGCTCGGCCCGGCGGACGTCGCGATCCGGGTGCTCAACGGCACCGGGCGCCCGTTGGAGGGCAAGACCACCGGCGATGCCCTTGCCGGGGTCGGCTTCGATGTCGCCGGTGTGGGTGACGCCACGGTCCAGAACGTCACCCGGACGCGCGTCCGCTTCGCTCCGAAGCAGCGGCCGGGTGCCGAGCTGCTGGTGCGCTACCTGTCGGCAGGGGCCACGCTGGTCGAGGACCCGACCGTGACCGACGGTCTGGTCGAGCTGACCACGGGGGCCGACTACCGTGGGGTGCTGACCAGCCCGGTCGCAGCGACCACGACGACCGCGGTACCCGGCGCATCCCCGTCGACCACGACGGCGTTGCCGGCTACGTCGACCACCCGCTACGGCGTCGTGCCGGGTGCAGGCGATCCGGCCGCCAGCTGCCGCTGAGTGTTGGCCGCAGGCACCTGTGGCCGACGGTCGGAAGGGCCCGGGCGGCCCTGCTGGTAGAAATGCGCGAACATCGGCGTGCTTCGGGCCGATGTCCTCTCCAGCGCAGCGTGCGCCGGGCCTGCCGTTGTCGCGCGGTCCTGGCGGTCGAGCGCTCCGACCGGGCGACGGCCCTTGTCGGTGAAGCGAAAGGCACGGGCGAACGATGAGCAAGATCGCAGTGGTCGGCACGGGATACGTCGGGCTCACCACCGGTGCCTGCTTCGCGCAGCTCGGCCACGAGGTGATCTGCGCCGACATCGATGTCGAGAAGGTGGACCGACTCAACCGCGGCGAGATGCCCATCTTCGAGCCGGGCCTCGACCGGGTGGTGCAGGAGGGCCGTGCGTCGGGACGGCTGTCCTTCGTCCTGGGAGCTGCGACGGCCGCATCGCAGTGCGAGTTCATCTACCTCTGCGTGCCGACCCCGCAGGGCGATGACGGGTCCGCCGACCTCTCCTACATCGAGGCCGCGGCCCGCGAGATCGGCCCGGTGCTGCAGGCCGATGCCGTGGTGATCAACAAGTCGACCGTGCCGGTGGGCTCGACCAAGGTCGTCGAACGCGCCTTGGGTCGGCCCGACGTGTCGGTGGTGTCCAACCCGGAGTTCCTCCGCGAGGGGGCGGCGCTCGACGATTTCCTGCATCCCGACCGGGTGGTGATCGGGGCCGACAACCAGTCCGCAGCGGTGCGGGTGGCGTCGCTGTACGTCGGGGTTCCGGCACCGCTGATGGTCACCGACCCCGCCTCGGCCGAGACCATCAAGTACGCCTGCAATGCCTTCCTTGCCACCAAGCTGAGCTTCGTGAACGCTGTGGCCGCCATCTGCGAGGCGGTCGGGGCCGACGTCAACGACGTGATCCTGGGCATGGGCTACGACAAACGCATCGGCCACGAGTTCCTGCGTCCCGGCCCGGGTTGGGGTGGCAGCTGCTTCCCGAAGGACACCCTGGCGTTGATCGCCATCGCCGAGAGCCACGGTTACGACTTCCACCTGCTGCGTGGCGTGGTCGAGGTGAACACCGAGCAGTTCGGGCGGGTGGCGAACAAGGTCCTGAAGGCCGCCGCAGGTCCGAAGGGCGAGGTGGCCGGCAGAACGGTCGCTGTGTGGGGCCTCACGTTCAAGGCCCGCACCGACGACCTGCGGGAGTCGCCGGCGCTGCAGATCATCGACCGGTTGCTGGCCGCCGGGGTGAAGGTCCGGGCCTACGATCCGGCCATCTCCCGGTCGTTGCCCGGCATCGAGGTGTGTGCCGATGCCTACAGCGCCTGCGAGGGAGCCGACGCGCTCGCCGTGCTCACCGAGTGGGACGAGTTCAAGTGGGTCGACCTCGACCGGGTCCACGGGGTGATGGCTTCGCCGCGGGTGGTCGACGGACGTAACCACCTCGATCGGGCATCGCTGGTACGGCGCGGCTTCACCTACGAGGGGATCGGGCGGAGCTGACCGCGGCGGGCGGTAACCTGCTCACGTTCCCGGCTCGACGGCGGCCCCGGCCGACGAGAGCGCCCGCTCGAACATCCCCCGCACGGAGGCCGCTCGCCCATGTCCCGGATCGTCGTGACCGGTGGTGCCGGCTTTCTCGGCTCACACGTGTGCGAGTCATTGTTCGCCCGAGGCGACCACGTCGTGGTCGTCGACAACCTCGTCACGGGCGACCTGGCCAACCTCGAGCACCTCGCCGGCCGGCCCGGGTTCGCCTTCGTCCAGGCCGACGTGTCGCGGGTCCTGCCCGTCGACGGACCGGTCGACGCCGTGATGCATCTCGCCTCGCCGGCGTCGCCCAAGGACTATCTCGAGCTGCCGATCGAGACCCTGGAAGTCGGCTCGCGTGGCACGCAACTCGCCCTCGAGTTGGCCCGCGAGCACGACGCGAGGTTCTTCCTGGCCTCCACGTCCGAGGTGTACGGCGATCCGCAGGTCCATCCTCAGCCGGAGACGTACTGGGGCAACGTCAACCCGGTGGGCCCACGAGGGGTGTACGACGAGGCCAAGCGCTTCGCCGAGGCGTTGACCATGGCGTACCACCACCGGCACGGGGTCGACGTGCGCATCGTGCGCATCTTCAACACCTACGGTCCCCGGATGCGCCCCCAGGACGGTCGGGTGGTGTCGAACTTCCTGGTCCAGGCGCTGACCGGCCAACCGCTGACCATCTACGGGAGCGGTGAGCAGACCCGCAGCTTCACCTTCGTCGACGACGAGGTACGAGGCATCCTGGGTCTGCTCGACTCGTCCTACGTCGGGCCGATGAACATCGGCAACGACGGCGAGTTCTCGCTCAACGAGCTCGCCCGGCTGGTGCTCGAGGTGACGAACTCGGGCTCGGAGATCGTCTACGAACCGCTGCCCGTGGACGACCCCACCCAGCGCAAGCCGGACCTGACCCTGGCTCGCAGCACGATTGGTTTCGAGCCCCGGGTGGCCCTGCGCGAAGGCCTGGTCCTCACCGCTGCGTACTTCGCCCGACGACTCGGCCTCTAGCGGGAAGGTCCCCCTCCCGGCCACGGCGATGTGCCAGCATTGCGGGGTCGTGCGGGTCGCCTACACGTTGGAACAGTGCTGGCACGAGGTGCCAGGGGGAACGGCCCGGGCGGCGCTCGAGGTGGCTGCCGAGTTGTCCGCGGACGCCGGCTCCGGTGTCGACCTGGTGGGGGTTTCGGCCCTGCACCGTCATGCGCCGGACCCGCCCTGGGTTCCACCGATCCCGGTGCGGGCACTGCCCCTTCCCCGGTTGGCGTTGTACGAGGCGTGGCACCTGTTGCGGCGTCCGGCGGTGCAGCGGGCCACCGGGCCGGTCGACCTCGTTCATGCCACCGGCGTGGCGGTGCCGCCGCATTCCGCCCCACTGGTGGTCACCGTGCACGACCTGGCCTACCTGCACGACCCGTCACAGTTCACGGCAAAGGGGCGCCGGTTCTTCGATCAGGCCCTCGGCCTGGTTCGCCGCGACGCCGACCTCGTGCTGTGCTCGTCGGAGGCCACCCTGGCCGACTGCGTCGCAGCGGGTCTGCCCAGCCGCCGGCTGCGGCTGGTCCCGCTCGGGGTCCGGCCGGTGCAGGTCGATCCGGGCGAGGTCACCACGACCCTCGCCCGGTACGGGTTGGAACGCCCCTTCGTGCTGTCCGTGGGCACCCTCGAGCCGCGCAAGAACCTGCCGACCCTCATCGAGGCCTTCGCCCGGATCGCCCGCACCGATGTCGACCTCGTGCTGGTCGGTGCCACCGGATGGCACACCGAGATCGACGAGCTGGTCCGTCCGCTCGGTACCCGGGCCCGTGTGCTCGGCTTCCTGCCGAACACCGACCGGGACGCGCTCTATGCCGGGGCCGCGGTCTTCTGCTACCCCAGCCTGTTCGAAGGCTTCGGGCTGCCGGTGCTCGAGGCCATGGCGGCGGGGACGCCGGTCGTGACCTCGTCGGGAACCGCCACGGCCGAGGCGGCCGGCGACGCCGGGCTGCTGGTGGACCCCAGGGACGTGGGAGCGATCAGCGCGGCGCTCGACCGGGTGCTGGGCAGCGAGGCCCTGGCGAGCGAGCTCGCCGGAGCCGGCCGCGAACGGGCGGCGTCGTTCACGTGGTCCCGTACCGCGGCCCTGACCGCCGAGGCGTACCGCGAGCTGCTCGGCTGACGTCTGCCGGGCCGGAACCTGCCGGGTCGAACCGGTGCGAGCGAACGCGGGCGGTCAGACTGCGGCCCGGGTCGGATCGGCCCCGCGTCCGATCCCGGCGAGAACCTTCGAGGCCAGGTAGCGGGCTCCGAGGCCGGCGGTGAGGGCGAGGCGCAGCGGCAGCTGCCAGCGGGCGGCGTAGCGCCGGTTCAGATATCGGATGGCGCTGGCGTGGTGGGCCTTGATCATGATCGAGGGCTGGTCGCGCCAGGAATGGCCGCCGATGTGACGGACCAGCGCCCCGGGTGCGTAGACCACGTCCCAACCGGCCCGGCCGAGCCGTTCGCACAGATCGACGTCCTCGAAGAACATGAAGTAGCTCTCGTCGAAGCCGCCGACGGCCTCGAACGCCTCGCGGCGCAGCAGCAAGCAGGAACCCGAGAGCCAGCCGGTGGTGCCCTCGATGGGCTGGCCGGTCTCCCGGCGGTAGCTGCGGGTCCACGGGTTCGACGGCCACCACCAGCCGCACAGGGCGTGGCCGATGCCCCGCCCCAGCGACGGCAGGGCCCGCGACGACGGGTACAGCCGGCCGTCCGTGGTGACGATGCGCGGCCCGAGCACCGCAGCCCTCGGCCAGCGGCCGGCGGCGTCGAGCAGGTCGTCGATGCAGCCCGGGGTCCATTCGATGTCGGGGTTGGCGACGATCAGCCACGAGCCGGCGGCCCCGGCCGCGCCGACGTTCGCGCCGCTGCCGTAGCCGACGTTGCCGCCGGTGCGCAGCAGCCGGGCCCGGCCGGCGGCGTCGGCCGCCTCGGGGGCGCCGTCGGTGGACCCGTTGTCGGCCATCACCACCTCGTAGGGCAGCCGGGTAGCCGTCTCGAGGGTGTCAAGGAACGTCCCGAGGGTGTCACCCGGCGAGTAGGTGACCGTGACGATGCGCAGCGGGCCGACGGGGCCGGTCATCGCAGCGCCTGTTCGAACGCCCGGACGTGGGCCTCGGCGCTCTGCCGCCAGGTGAACGTGGCCGCCCGTTGCCGGGCCGCGATCGCCAGCGTGGCGCGTCGCGGCGCGTCGTCGAGCAGCGCGGCGAGTTCGGTGGCGATGGCGTGCTCGTCGGGCTCGGTGTAGGCGACGGCGTCGCCGCCGACCTCGGGCAGGGCCAGGCGGCGGGTGGTGAGCACCGCGGCCCCGCAGGCCATCGCCTCGAGCACCGGCAGGCCGAACCCCTCGCCGAGCGACGGGTAGGCCACGACCGCCGAGCCGCCGAGCAGTGCAGGCAGATCGGCGGCATCGAGGTAGCCGGTGCGGATCACCCGAAGTGGGTCGGGCACGGCGGCGACGGCTGCCTCGACCGCGTCGTCCCAGCCTGCCCCCCCGGCCAGGACCAGGGCCGGGGGGTCGGATCGGCCGGCCACGGCGGCGGTCCAACCCCGGATGAGGGCCGGCACGTTCTTGCGCGGCTCGAGAGTCCCCAGGAAGGCGACGTAGCGACGGGGTTGCACGCCGAGGCGGCTGCTCAGCTCGGCGACCGCCGATTCCAGCGGTGGCCGGAACCGGTCGTGGTCGACCCCGTGACGGGCCACGATCAACCGGCGGGGATCGGCACCGGCCCGGGTGACCAGCTCGTCGCGGGTGGCCGCCGAGGGCACGACGGCGACCCGGGCGACGCGCAGCGAGGTCCGGGTCCAGGCCTGGAAGAACCACCGCTTGCCCCGGTGGTGCACGTCGGGATCGCTGAAGAACGTGGCGTCGTGCAGGGTGACCACCCGGGCCACCGTGGCGGGCAACGCCGTCGTGTAATGCGGGCTGAAGAGCACCTCGCAACCGGTGCGGCGGACCAGTACCGGCAGGCCGGACTGCTCCCAGGCGAGCCGGAGGGGACGGGCCTGGGCGAAGCGCCCGGCGGGCACGACGGTGGCACCGGGCACGGTGGCGAAGTGCGCGGCGTCGCGGTCCTGGCAGGCGATGACCGGCTCGACCCCGAGGGCCGAGAACTCGCCCACCACCTGATCGACGTAGCGCCCCACCCCGCCGCGATCGGGCGGCAGGGCGGTGGCATCCACCAGGACCTTCACCGCTGCCGGGCTCCGGCGGCCGGCGGTGCGTGGCGACGGCGCAGCTGCGGATGGCGCTGCGGTTCGGCCGCCGCTGACCGGTCCGGGCGCTGCTCGGCCCGCTGCAACCGGGGTGAGCGCGGCCGGGCCGGCAGTGCGAACAGCATGGCGACGACGCTAGACGATGGTGCCGAGGACCCCGGGGCGAGCCCCGGTCGGCCCGGTCGGCCCGGACGGGGCGCCGGCACGGGGTGCAGCAGCGCAGGTCCCGGGCGGGAACGCGGTCAGTTGTGTGATGCCACGGGCTAGCCTGGCCCCTGTCATGGCACCGTCGAACTCCTCAACCAAGAAGCTGGCCAAGGTGGCGCGCTCGGGCAAGAAGCGCACCATCCGTGAGAGCAGCGATCGCACCTACCCGCTCGCCATCGGCGCCATCGTCGTGGTGGGTTGTCTGATGGTGTTCTGGGGCCGTTCCGTCCGCGTCGAGGCCCAGAGCGTCCAGCCGAAGCTGTCCGACCACTGGCACGCCGCATACGGCACCTACACCTGCGATGCGTTCGCAGCGCCGCCGGCCGATGCCGGCGCCGACAAGCTCGGGATCCACACCCACCAGGACGGGGTCATCCACATCCACCCCTTCAGTTCCGCAGCGGCCGGTGAGCGGGCCGACATCGGCAAGTTCTTCGACATGGTGGGCATGAAGGTCACCGACGGCAAGCTGGTTCTGGCCGACGGCACCACCTACGAGAGTGGCGTCACCACCTGCCCCGACGGTCAGACGGGCAAGCTGGTCCTGGTCGCCTGGCCGAATGCCGACGACCCGGCCGCTGCGCCGAAGGTGATCACCAAGGACATCGCCTCGACGCAGTTCGCCAATGACCGGATGGCCTTCACGCTGGCCTTCGTGCCCGAGGACAAGATCGCCGACATCCCCCGGCCCGAGAGCATCCCGAACCTCGACAACCTCAGCGACGTGCAGGGCTCCACGCCCAGCGTGCCGACCGAGGGGTCGGTCCCGGCCACCGGTGCCGACGGTTCGAGCAGCACGACGGTGGCGGGCGACGCATCGACGACGACGACGGCGCCGGCGGTGTCGGCCACGGCCGTCAGTCCATCGACCACCGTCAAGGGGTGATCAGGATGCGGGCCGTCGTGCTCGTCGGCGGGTTCGGCACCCGTCTGCGTCCGCTGACCCTGCATCGCCCCAAGCAGATGCTCCCGGTGCTCGACCGGCCGATGATCGAGTGGGTGGCCGGCTGGCTCGGGGCCAACGGGGTCGACGAGGTGGTTCTCTCGCTCGGGTACCGGCCCGAGGCCTTCACCGAGGCCTATCCCGACGGCCGTTGCGCCGGGGTGCGGTTGCGCTACGCGGTCGAGCCGGAGCCGCTCGACACCGCCGGTGCCATCCGGTTCGCTGCCCGTGCTGTCGGTCTCGATCGGGCCGACGAACCGTTCCTGGTGGTCAACGGCGACGTCATCACCGACCTCGCCATCGGCGAGCTGGTGGCGTTGCACCGCGCCCGAGGGGCCGAGGCCACCATTGCCCTGACCCCGGTCGAGGATCCGTCGCGTTACGGCGTCGTGCCCATCGGGCCCGACGGCCGGGTCGAGGCGTTCATCGAGAAGCCCGACCGGGCCAGTGCCCCCAGCAACTGGATCAACGCTGGTACCTACGTGCTGAACCCCTCGGTGGTGGCCCGCATCGCGGACGGCAGGCGGGTGTCGATCGAGCGGGAGACGTTTCCCGCTCTGGTCGCCGACGGCGCGCTCTACGCCCTGCAGTCCGATGCCGCCTGGGTCGACGCCGGCACCCCGGCCACCTACCTGTCGGTCCAGCTCGACCTGGCCCGGCGCACCGGTTGGCAGCCGGTCGGGGTGGCCGTCGACCCGTCGGCCACCGTCGAGGAGGCCGTGTTGGCCGAAGGGGTCTCCGTCGGGGCCGGCGCGGTGGTGCGCGGCAGCGTCGTGGGGCGCGCAACGGTGATCGAGGCGGGTGCGGTCGTACAGGACAGCATCGTGGGCCAGCGTGCGGTGGTCGGCGCCGGAGCCGTTCTCGAGGCGCTGAGCGTGGTGGGCGACGACGTCGTCATCGAACCGGGTCGCCGGCTGCACGCCGAGCTGGTGCCGGACCCGTCGGCCTGAACGACGCCGTCGATACGCTGAGCGCCATGTCCACGGTCCTGGTGACAGGTGGCGCCGGGTTCATCGGCAGCCACACCTGCGTCGAGCTGCTCGCCGCGGGCCATGACGTGGTGGTCATCGACAACCTCGTCAACAGCTCACCCGAGGCGATCGCTGCGGTCGAGGCGGTGTCGGGCCGCAGCGTCACCTTCGTGGAAGGTGACGTCACCGACCGCAGCACGCTCGCCCGCCTCTTCGCCCGTCACCAGTTCGGCGCGGTCATCCACTTCGCGGCCCTCAAGGCGGTCGGTGAATCGGTGGCCGAACCGTTGCGGTACTACGGCAACAACCTCGCTTCGGTGGTGACCCTGCTCGAGGTGATGCAGCACGCCGGGTGCCGGAACCTGGTGTTCTCCTCGTCTGCCACCGTGTACGGCAACCCCACCGCAGCGCCCATCGACGAGACGGCGCCGCTCGAGGCGCTCAACCCCTACGGCCGCACCAAGCTGGCCTCCGAACAGATCATGCGCGATCTCTGTGCCGCCGACCAGCGCTGGAAGATCGTGCTGCTGCGCTACTTCAACCCGGTGGGCGCCCATCCGTCGGGTGAGCTGGGGGAGGACCCCCGGGGGATCCCCAACAACCTGATGCCGTACCTGATGCAGGTGGCAGTGGGTCGCCGCGACGAGCTCTCGGTGTTCGGGGGCGACTACCCGACTCGTGACGGCACCGCCATCCGCGACTACATCCACGTGGTCGACCTTGCGTTGGGCCATGTCGCCGCACTCGGGGTGCTCGACGAGCTCGCCCCGGGAGCGCACCCCTTCAACCTGGGCACCGGCAAAGGAACCACGGTCCTGGAGCTGGTGCGGGCGGCCGAGGAGGTCATCGGCCGGCCGGTGCCCTTCGAGATCGTGCAGCGCCGGCCCGGCGACGCCGTGGAGGTGTGGGCCGACCCGGCCCGGGCCAACACGGTGCTGCGCTGGCGGGCGACCAGGGACCTGCACGACATGTGCCGCGACCACTGGAGGTGGCAGTCCACCCACCCCTTCGGCTTTGCCGAGGGGCCCGAGCATCCCTGACCGGCCCGACGGGTGCCCCACCGGCAACGCCACGGCTGCAGGCCGCGGGCGACCGGCGGAGGCCGTGACCGGCCGGTGTCAGCGGAACAGGTCCTCGCTGGGGTGACGGATCACCTGGTCGCGGACCGAGCCCTCGCCCAGCCAGGCCGGGTTCACCCCACGTACGACTGCCGCAGCCACTCCGGACGCCTTGCCCATCACCATCTCGGCGGCCGAGGCCAGTTCGTCTGCGACGCACACCTCGGTCACCTGCAGCACCCGGCCCTTGGCGTCCTCGGTCCCGCGCAGGTCGACGACCGCCTCGATGCCGGCGACGCCGATGGCCACGTCGGTCAGCCCGCGCCGCCAGGGACGTCCGAAGGTGTCCGAAACGATGACCGCGACGTTCACGCCGAGCCGGAACTTGATCCCGTCACGGATGCGCCGGGCCGACCGGTCGGAGTCCTCGGGCAGCAGGGCGGCATAGCCACGGTCGATGTTGGACAGGTCGATGCCGGCGTTGGCGCAGACGAAGCCGTGTCTGGTCTCCGACACGATCAGCTCGCCACGGCGGCGCAGGATCCGCACCGACTCCTGCTCGACCAGCGGCTTGTGCGACAGCGGGTCGTCGGGGTCGATGGGTACGAGCATGTTCTCGGCCTTGGAGATCACCTTCTGGGTGACCACCACGACGTCGCCGTCGAGCAGGGGGTTGCCCTCACGGGCCGCCGCCTCGGCGATGAAGCCGGCGAGGTCGTCGCCGGGCCGTACCTCGGGCACGGTCTCGATGGGGAAGATGTCGAGCCTCATGACAAGCACTCCAGAACGGTGCGTCCGAGCGCGGCAGCACGCTCGGGGGTGGACATGATGGTGGGGGCGACGACCGGGCGGATGCCTGCCGCGGCCACGTCGTCGGCCAGGGCGGCATCGATCTCGTCGATCACCAGCACCGCAGCGAGCTCGGCGTAGAGCCGGGCGACCCCGACGACGGAGACGTCGTGGCCGAGCTCGCGCAGCATGCGATCGGCCGGACCCTTCAGCGCCGCTCCGCCGATGATCGGTGACACGGCGACGGTGCGGTCCCGGCAGGCGGCGATGGCATCGCGTACACCGCCGACGGCGAGCAGCGGCCCGATCGACACGATGGGGTTCGACGGGGCGATCACCACCGTGGTGGCCTCGGTGATGGCCTCGATCACCCCGGGTGCCGGTCGGGCGGCCTCGGCGCCGGCGAAGGACACACCGGTGATCGGCACGCCGTGCTGCAGACGGACGAAGTAGTCCTGGAAGGAGACCGTCCCGCCCTCGGCGAGGGTGACGACGGTGGACAGCGGGTCGTCGGTGACGGGGATCATCCGCAGGCCCAGGTCCCAGCCGCCGGTGATCTCCGCGGTGATGGTGGACAGCGCAGCACCCTCACGCAGGCGATGGGTGCGGTAGAGGTGGGTGGCGAGGTCCTTGTCGCCGAGACGGAACCACGTCAGGCCGCCGTAGCGCTCCAGAGCTGCCATGGCGTTCCAGCTCTCGCCGACCAGGCCCCAACCGGTCTCGGGGTTGATGGCGCCGGCCAGCGTGTACGTGCACGTATCGAGGTCGGGGCTGATGTGCAGACCGTGCAGCACGGTGTCGTCGCCGACGTTGACCACCGCGGTCAGCTCGGCGGGGTCCACCACCTGCTGCAACCCGGCCAGCATCCTGGCTGCTCCGACACCACCGGCGAGGACACAGATCACAGCGGCGGACGTTAGCCGTCCGGGGCCTCCTGGTCGCCCCGGCGCCGGCCGGTTCGGTCGCCCGGCGGGTGTGTGCCGCCGGGGTCCGCGGTCAGCGGGGCGGGGCCAACGCGCCGATCAGGGCCGCGGTCCAGCCCTCGGTAAGGGCCCGGGTGGCCCGGTTGGGGCGTGGGCGCAGCAGCCGCGGGTTGTTGACCCCCTGGCACAACACCAGCACCAGCTCGGCCACCTCGGCTGCCGGGCTGGTGGTGACGAGCCCGGCAGCTTGGCCCCGCGTCACGAAGATCTCCAGATGGGCCAGCGACGCCGCTTCGCTGCGCCGGTACAGTTCACGCAGCGACCGGCAGTCCTGCATCCGGGCCAGAGCGGCCCGGAAGACCAGCGCATCGGCGGCGAAGGTGGCGACCAGTTCGGCGACCAGTGCTGCGCACGTGGCCTCCAGCCCGTCGTCGAGCAGACGCTCGATACGCAGCACGGCGTTGGTCCGGCGCACCAGATCGTCGAGCACCAGGGCGAACGCTGCGGTGAGGGCGTCGTCCTTGGTCGGGAAGTGGGCGTAGAACGTCGCCGCCGAGGTACCGGCCCGCAGGGCGACCCGCTCGGCGGTGAAGGAGGCGTGCGCCGCGAGCTCGGCCCGGGTCGACCCGGCCAGGGTGGCGCGGGTGCGCTCGGCCTTGGGGATGCGGAGAGGAGGGCCGGCGGGTTCGAGCCGGGCGGATGCAGGGGGCACGAAGCCTGATGCTAGGCCCGTGGCCACCGGAGTCAAACCCGGGGAACGCGCTCCGAAATCAGAGTGATACTCCAGATTCGTTACACTGCGGTCCATGGTCATGGTGAACGAGCACGCAACCACCGAGAAGCCGGTGTCGCTGCCGGTGTCGGTGTCCGGATTCGGTCCGGCCGACCCCGCTCTGGAGGAGGTCGGACGACGCGCCGCGCAGCGGGCCCTCGAGATCGAACAGGGCCGCCACCTGCCCGAGGACCTGGTCCACGACCTCGTCGCCACGGGCGTTTTCCGTCGTTGGGTGCCCAAGCGCTACGGCGGCAGCGAACACACGCTGCTCGAGGTCATGCGGGACATCGAGTCGATGACCTACCACGACGGGTCCACCGGCTGGTGCGTGATGATCGGCTCGACCTCCTCGTTGCTGTCGGGCTTCCTCGACCCGTACTGGGCCCAGGAGATCTACGGCGACCCGGCCACCGTGGTCGGTGGCTACGCCATGCCGCAGGGTACGGCCCGGCCTCAGCCCGGCGGCGGCCTGCTGGTGAGCGGCCGTTGGCCGTGGGGGTCGGGGACCGACCACTGCAACTGGATCGGCGGCGGCGTGGTGGTGGTCGACGACGCCGGGCAGCCGGCGCCACGCGCCGACGGGTTGCGCACGCCGTACGTGTTCTTCGAGCGCAAGGACGTGGAGATCGTCGACATCTGGCGCACCAGCGGGCTGCGCGGCACGGCCAGCAACGATTACCAGGTCACCGAGGTGTTCGTCCCCGAAGGACGCTGGGGGGAGTTCCTGCGGGCCACGCCGGTCTGCGACGGGCCGCTGTACCGGCTTCCCTTCACCGCTGTTCTGGCCCTCGGCACGGCCTGTGTCGGGCTGGGGCTGGCCCGCCGGGCCCTCGACGAGTTCGTGGCGCTGGCCGCCACCAAGAAGCCGGCGCTGTCGAACCGGACCCTGGCCGAACGCAGTGCGGTCCAGGCCGAGGTGGCCACCGCCGAGGCCGAGTTGGGTGCGGCCGGGAGCTACCTGCGTGAGTTGGCCGGCCAGGCCTGGGACCAGGCCGTCCGGGGTGACGATCCGACTGCGGAGCAGCGGCGCCGGATGCGCCTGGCGTCGATCCACGCCATGCAGCAGTCGGCCGTCGCCGTCGATCGTTGCTACCACGCCGCGGGCGGCTCGGCGATCTGGGACGACAGTGCGCTGCAACGGTGCTTCCGCGACGTCCACGTGGCGACCCAGCACGGGATGGTGGCACCACGCACCCTCGAGCCGCTCGGCCGGATGCGTCTCGGTCTGCCGACCGACGCCCGCCAGTTCTGACGACGCGCTTGCCCCGGCCGATCGAAGCCGGGAGACTGCGATCCCTCGTCATCAGGGAGACCCATGACCGACCTGCCGGATGCGCCGGGTGAGGACCCGACCCGAGCCGCCGAGGACCGTGCGCCCCTGACCGAGCCCGCTGTTCCGCTGCCGGGTCGGCTCCGCCTGCCGTATCTGGCTCGGCCGATGGCCTCGAGCCTGCCTGTCGAGCCGGGCGTGGCACTGGTCGAGGCGCTGCTGCCGCAGGTCGTCGGGCGTGGCAGTCCCGGTCCCGCCGGTCCCGCCGGTCCGGTCGGTCCCGCCGGTCCCGCCGGTCCGGTCGCTCCGGCCGGGTTTCGCAGCCCGGTCGGGACGAGCGGCGAGGCCGTTCAGTCCGATGCCGAACGGATCTTCGCCCGGTTGCTCGACGCGCTCCCGGGGGCGGCGCCGGCCGACCGCGCCGATCTGCTCGATGCCGTCTCCGCATTGCCGGCGGACGAGCTCGGTCGCGTCGGGTCATCTGCCGAGGCCGTCGCCACGCCAACGGGCGGGGATCCCGATGCAGCTCCGAACGACGTCGTCGCCGCAGTCGTGGCCGCCCTGCTGCGCAGCGGCCGAATCGAGCACGTAGCGCGTCTGACCGAGGTGGTCGTCGGTGACCGGGTTGCCCGCTTCGGGTCCGGCGACGAACGCACGGCGGAGGCGGTGGCGCAGCTTCTCGATGCCCACCGGCGCCTCGACGTAGCCGCCCTTGCGGCCATCGAAGCCCGCAGCATCGCCGGGTTGCAGGCCACCGAGATGGCGCTGGGTCGGGAGCATCGGCTCACCCGTGACGCGGCCCGCCATCTCGACCGGATCCGCTCGGCGCGGGCCCGGGGCCGGTTGTTCGACGGTGGGACCGGCTGACGGTGGTACACCGGCGCGCTGCCCGGCGTCGCTAGCGTCGGGGCGTGCTCTCAGCTTCCGTCGGTTACAACATCACGCTGTTCCTGCATCTCGTCGCGGTGGTGGCGGCGTTCGGTCCGCTGCTGGTCATGGGCCGGCTCTACGCGAGCGATCCGGCGGGAGCGGCGCGCATCTACCTTCGGGTCAGCCTTCCTGCGCTCATCCTCACCTGGGTCTTCGGCATGGGCGTCGTCGGCTCGTCTGGGTCGGGCGAGGACAAGATCGCCATGAGCGACACCTGGATCATGCTGTCGCTGCTGGCCTGGCTGGCCATGGTGGCCGTGGCGTTCGCGGTCATCCTGCCGGCCATGAAGTCGAGCGGTGAGGCCGCCCGGTCCAAGCTGATGGCCGGGCTCGGCAGCAGTCACCTGCTCATGGTGGTGGCTGTCGCCCTGATGGTGTTCAAGCCCGGCTCCTGACCCGGAACTCGCCGGGGTGGACACCTCGGCGAGCAGTCCCCGGCCCGAGGACCCTGCCTCAGGTGGTGGTACCGGGGCGGTGCCGGGAGGGGGTCCTGGCGACCAGTTCGAGGTCGGCGTCGACCATCATGTGGACCAGTTCCACGAAGCTGGTGCGGTTCTCCCAGCCCAGCGTGTCGCGGGCCAGAGCGGGATCGCCGATGAGCAGGTCGACCTCGGCAGGCCGGTAGAAGCGTTCGTCGACCTTGACGAAGTCCTGCCAGTCGAGCCCGGCCCGGGCGAAGGCCACCTCGACGAGCTCGCGCACCGAGTGCGTCTCGCCGGTCGAGACCACGAAGTCGCCGGGCTCGTCGAGTTGCAGCATGTGCCACATCGCCTCGACGTAGTCGCCGGCGAAGCCCCAGTCCCGGCGCGCGTCGAGGTTGCCGAGCCACAGCTCGGTGGCACGGCCATGCTTGATCTGGGCAACCCCGTAGCTGACCTTGCGGGTCACGAACTCCAGCCCCCGGCGCGGACTCTCGTGGTTGAACAGGATGCCGGAGGTGGCGAACAGGTCGTAGCTCTCCCGGTAGTTCACCGTGATCCAGTGGCCGTAGAGCTTGGCCACGCCGTAGGGCGAGCGGGGGTAGAACGGGGTGCGCTCGGTCTGGGGCACCTCGACCACCTTGCCGAACATCTCCGAGCTCGATGCCTGGTAGAAGCGGATGTCGGGGTCGACGACCCGGATCGCCTCGAGCAGGCGGGTCACGCCGAGGGCGGTCACATCGCCGGTGAGCACCGGCTGGCCGAAGCTGGTCTGCACGAAGCTCTGGGCGGCGAGGTTGTACACCTCGTGGGGGCGGTGCTCGGCGATCACCCCGATCATCGAGCCCTCGTCGAGGAGGTCGCCCGACACCAGCGTCACCTCGTCCTGGATGTGGGCGATGCGCTCGAAGTTCACCGTCGAGGAGCGACGGACCATGCCGATCACCTCGTAATCCTTGGCGAGCAGGAACTCCGCCAGGTAGGAACCGTCCTGGCCGGTGATCCCGGTGATGAGCGCTCGTCGTCTCGACATGGTTCCGTTGTACCGGCGCCCGGGGCCGATGTCTGCAAGGCCACTTGGCATCGGCGCCCGCGAACGGAAACTAACGCCGTTGTCGGCGCTCGTCGGAGGTCCCGCACCGTCGAGGTGGCAGCCTGGGAGGGTGGAAGCGTTGGGCCGACGAATCGCCAAGGAGCGCGCCACCCTCGGCTGGACCCAGGCCCGCCTTGCTGAACGCATCGGGGTGTCCCGGGTGGCGTTGTCCCACCTCGAGGCGGGCATGTCGGTCGCCAACGAGCGCACTGTCGTGCTGTTGGCGGCCACCTTCAGCCTCGAACCGCACGAGCTGGTCGCCGGCACCGACTACCCCGAGGCGAAGTCCGAGCGGCTCCCCCTCGTCGCCGCCCGCCACACCGAGGTCGACCTGCAGCTCGCCCTGCTGGCCAACGACCTGGGTTGGCTCGACGCGATGGCGGCTGTGCTCGAACCGGCCGCGACGGCCCGCCTGCGTGCCGACACGCTGCAGAGGTGGGCCGATCGACTCGCCGAGCTGACCGGCCGGGTGGCAGATCGTGCGGAACGGGCCCGTCTGACCGATGCGACCCGAGCCGTGGCGGAGCATCGGAGCCGACCGGCTACCGCGACGTTCGTCGCCACCGAACCGGACGCCGCCGGACGCTGACCGACGGGCGGTCAGGTCCGGTCGCGTCGTGCCCGGTGATCGTCGAGCAGTTCCTGCAGGGTCTGCTCGAGGGCGATGGTGGGGGACCAGCCGGTCGCGGCGTGCAGGAGGCCGGCATCGCCCGCCAGCACCGGCACCTCGACGGGCCGGAACAGTGCCGGGTCGGTCACCAGGCGGACCGGGCGATCGGCGAGCGCCACCATCGTGTCGGCCAGGGTGGCAATGGCCACCGGGCGGCCCGAGCACACGTTGTACACCGCTCCGGGCTCGCCCTGCACCACCGCGGCCCGGTAGGCCCGCACCACGTCGCGCACGTCGGTGAAGTCGCGGCGGGCGCTGAGGTTGCCGACGGTCACCTCGCCGTTGCCGTGCTCGGCCCCGGCGATGCGGGCGGCGAGCGCGCCGGCGACGAACCGGTCGTCCTGGCCCGGCCCGATGTGGTTGAACGGGCGGACCCGGATCACCTCGAGGCCCCAGCCCAACCAGGCCTGGAGCGCGACCTGCTCGGCCGCGGCCTTGGAGGCCGCGTACGGGGTCACCGGTCGGAGCGGTTCGTCCTCCGTCAGGGGGCGATCGGTGGCGGCGGTCCCGCCGTACACGTCGGAGCTCGAGACCATCAGCACGCGGCCGACGTCGGCATCGCGACAGGCCAGCAGGACGTGCAGCGTGCCCTCGGTGTTGACCCGCAGGGTGAGGGCCGGGTTCTCCCACGACGCCGCCACGCTGGGTTGGGCCGCCAGGTGGTACACCGCGTCGGGCCGGATGTCGGCCAACAGCCGGACCCATCCCTCAGGATCGAGCAGGTCGGGTCCGCCGATCAGCCGGTCGGTGAGGACGACCTCGTCGCCACTCGCCTCGAGGTGACGGGACAGGTGGGTGCCGGCGAACCCGATGCCGCCGGTGATGAGCGCCCTCATCGCCGGTCCGTCCCGACGGCGTGCGCTGGTGGGAGAACATGCGCAGGTGGGAGGACGAACGACGAGCGGCAGACCACCCGGTCAGCCTACGGCCAGGATCTGCCGGTAGAGGGCAGCCATCGCCGCCACGCAGCGTTCCCAGTCGTAGCCGGCGGCATGGCGGCGGCCCGCCTCGATGCGGGCCTGCCGCCCGG
>CAIXPF010000023.1 GCA_903921205.1 uncultured Acidimicrobiia bacterium
CTGCGCGGCGTCGCCGGCGTCGCCGGCGTCATCCTGCTCGGTGTGGTGGCTGTCGCGACCCTGGAACGCAGCCTTCGTGCCGGCGTCGCGACGTTCGCGGAAGAAGTTGAAGTCGCCCGGCTCGAACTTCACGTTGGTGCCGAGCGCATGGCCCACCATGCCGCTGTAGATGTAGCTGTTCATCCCCAACGAGGCCAGCGCCATGGAGTGGGCGGCCTTGCCCATCACCAGCGCGTCCTTGGAGTTGCGGGCCACCTTGTCCACCCAGCGCTGCACGGTCTCCTCCAACTCGGCGTCGGGCACGCTGAGGTTGACCAGACCCAGCTGCTGCGCCGTCGGACCGTCGAACTGATCGCCGAACAGCAGCAGCTCGCGGGCCTTCTTCGGCCCGTACAGCACGATGAGGGTGGCCAGGTTGAAGGTGTTGCCGGCCAGACCGAGACGCTGTTCGGCATGGCTGAAACGGGTCGAATGGGCGCACAGCGCCAGGTCACTGACCTCGACGAGGAACATGCCCATCCCGACGCAGTGGCCGTGCACCTGGGCCACCACCGGCTTGGCCGAGTTCTGGAACGCCGACACCGCCCGGCCCAGCCGCCGGTCGATGGCCAACCGCTGACGCTGGCTGGTGCGCGGCGGCCGCTGACCCGGCTTGGCGTGGATGTGCCCGTAGGCCACCGCCACGTCGTCGAAGTCGTCGCCGGTGCAGAACGAGCCGCCCCGCCCCTTCAGCACGACCACCTTCACGTCGTCGTCGTCCTCGGCCTCGTGCAGCAGGTCGACGAGCAGGTCCAACGAGTCGAACGGCAGGGCGTTGCCCTTCTCCGGCCGATTCAGGATGAGCCGGGCCGTGGTCCCGTCCTTCTCCAACAGCACGGTTCCGTCGCTCATGGTCTCGCTCCTGTGCTCTGCCGCCGGCGGCGGCCGTTGCGTCGGGTCCACCCACCGGCGGGACCGCCCGCCCCGGGGGCGGCTGATCGTACCGGAGCGCGCTGCGGTCCCGGGGCCACGAGCCGCCGGACAAGCGCCCGAATCCGCCGGACAAGGAGTAGCGTCAGAGGTGCAGCACGCCGGTCCGCACGAAGCAGATCGGTTCCTGCGCAGACACCGTTCCTGCGCAGCACACCTGGAAGGAGCTCTTCGTGACGCCAGTTCTGTCAGGCCTGCGGATCGTCGAGGGTTCGGCGTTCGTCGCCGCACCCCTCGGCGGCATGACCCTCGCCCAGCTCGGTGCCGACGTGATCCGTTTCGACGCGATCGGCGGCGGGCTCGACTTCAACCGCTGGCCGGTCACCGAGGAAGGCGTCAGCCTGTTCTGGGCCGGCCTCAACAAGGGCAAGCGGTCCATCCAGGTGGATCTGCGCAAGCCCGAGGGCCGCGAGCTGGTCCAGGACATCATCACCCAGCCGGGACCCGAGGCCGGGATCTTCCTGTCCAACTTCCCCGAGAGCAGCTGGCTGAGCGACGCTGCACTGCGGGCCCGCCGTTCGGACCTGATCTACGTCAACATCATCGGCAACCCCGACGAATCGACCGCGGTCGACTACACGGTCAACCCCTCCTCCGGGTTCGCCTACGCCACCGGCCCCACCGGCTCGATGATGCCGACCAACCACGTGCTGCCGGCGTGGGACACCGCCACCGGCCTGACTGCCGCGGTCGGCCTGCTGGCCGCCGAGCGCTTCCGCTCGCGCTGCGGTGACGGACAGCTGGTCAAGGTGTCGCTCACCGACGTGGCCTTCGCCATGGTCGCCAACCTCGGGTACCTGGCCCAGGCACAGCTCACCCACGAGGAACGCAGCCAGATCGGCAACGATCTCTACGGGGCGTTCGGCCGTGACTTCCCGACCAGCGACGGACGCCGGGTGATGGTCGTGGCGATCAGCCTCAAGCAGTGGCAGAGCCTCGCCGACGCCGCCGGCATCACCGAGCACCTGCCCGCGATCGAGAAGGCCCTCGGCGTCGATCTGCGCAAGGAGGGTGATCGGTTCCAGGCGCGCGACGCCATCGCCGCGTTCCTGGCCCCGTTCATCGCCCGCCACAGCCTGATCGAGCTGCGCGAGATCTTCGACCGCCACGGCGTCTGCTGGGGTCCCTACCAGACCTTCAGCCAGCTGGTCGGCGAAGATCCCCGCTGCTCCATCGCCAACCCGATGTTCCACAAGGTCGACCAGCCGGGCGTCGGCCGGGTCCTCGTTCCGGGGTCGCCGCTGGCCTTCAGCGAGCTGCAGCGCGAGCGACCGGCACCGGCGCCCATCCTCGGGCAGCACACCGACGAGGTCCTCAGCGAGGTACTCGGCATGAGCGGTCACGAGATCGGCCTGTTGCACGACAAGGGCGTGGTCGCCGGCCCGCTCTGGTGATCGCCGGCCGTCGCGTTCAGGACGACTGCAACGTGCGTCGCGGCCGGTAGCGCATCCGGTCGGTGGCGTCGGGCCGCGGCCGAACCACCGGGACGGCCGCCACCACCGCCTCGAGGTGCTGCCGGACCGTCGCCCGGGTCAGCACCGCGTCGTGTTTCGGGTCCGTCGACGGGTCGCTCGGCGGGGCACCGGCCGACCACACCGGGCGGACGCCGAACGCCTCCGCCACGCCAGGGCCGTCCCACGCCAGCTCGAACAGCGGCACGGTCAACCCGGCCAAGGCCGCGCCGAGGCCGTGATGGGCGTCGATGTCGTCCCGGGTCGCCGGCTGCGGCCGGCCCAGGCCGGCGTGTTCGACCACCAACGGCAGGCGTAACGCTGCGCAGCAACGGACCAGGCGCCCGATCCGCCGGCACGCTGCGCCGTCGAGCACCGCACCGGCGTCGCAGCGCACCAACCCGACCGGCTGCGCCCCGACCCCGCCGAGCCAGGTCCGCACCGGCACGGCGCCGACGGGCGACAGCTCAAGCTGCCACGTGTCGTCGAGCAACGACGGCACCGTCCCGTCCGGTGCAAGGCCGTCGCCGAGCGGTCGGCGGTCCACATCCGGACCGGAGGACGGCCACGGCTCGGCCGGGTCGAAGCGGTTGGGGGGCAGATGGTCGATCGCCCGGGCCACCCAACGCAGCGCCGCCGGGAGGTCGGCGACCACGGCATCGGCCAGGCCGCACTGCAGCGCGTCAGCCCCCGACCGTCCGGCGATCGCCGCGTCGGCACCGGCCAACACCACCAGGTGCGCCGCCGTGGCCTCGAACGCTGCGGTGTCGAGCAACGGTGCGGTCACGATGGTGATCATCAGGCAGTGGGTGACCAGCTCGTGGTCGACGTCGAGGTCTGCGCCGGCACCGGAGCGGACGAATGCCGCTCCCGGGCCATCAACGGGGTCCATCGCCGGGTCGGTGCGCGCCGCGGCCAGGATCTGCACCAACGGACGACCCTGTTCGAGCGCATGGCGACGGATGCGGGTGGCCTTCGCTGCCGCAGCCGCACCCCGCCACCCCGCAGCTTCGCCGAGGTGACCGACATCGTCGGCGACCACGAACACCAGGGCACCGCTGAGCAGGCCCCAACCGGCGACCAGCCCGTCGGCCGGCACCTCGTCCCCGCCGTCCTCCTCCGGTGCGTCGCCGCCGCGGTAGGAGCTCGTCGCCCGGCGGACCAGTGAGCCGACCTCGACGGCCGACCCGGCGTCGAAGAACCCGGCCAGCGCCTCACGAACCGGGGTGGGCACCACACCGGCCGCCCGATCGGCGGCGAGGCGGCCCAGCAGGTCGTCCCAACGGTCCTCGTAGCGCAGCACCACCCGCTTCGCCGGTGTCGTCGGCTCGCTCATGAACCGTCCTCCTCGCCCACCTCGGCGTAGCACCGGGCCCCGCGGAACAGCTCGAGGGCCTCGGCGACCCGCCCGCGGGTGTCATCGGGGTGGGCCAGGTCGACCACGTCGGCCTCCTGTGCCGCACTCCAGGCGCTGCCCGACGCACCGGCCGCATCGGCCGAGGTGAGCCCGAAACGGGCCCGCGGCCATGGCAGCACCAGATCGGCCCGAGCCCCGACCGCGGCAAGCACGGTCGCCCCGAGCCCCACCGCGCGGCCCATCACCACCGCGACCTTGACCACCGGCGACCGTCGCACGGCCGTCGCCGCGTCCCGCAGCGTCACGGCACCCTCGGCGTCGTCCCACGGCGTGACGCCATCGGTGTCCACCAGGCTCACCAGCGGACGGCCCCCGTCGGGACCGGCCTCGCACCAGCGGACCAGACGCTCGACGCGGGCCAGCCCGGCTCGGCTGAGCACGCCCCGTCCTACTGCCGGTTCGGAGACCGCGACCCCCACCGAGCGGCCCTCGATACGGGCGATGCCGGTGCGGACCTCGGCAGCGGCACCGGCATCGAACTCGACCCACCGGCCGCCGTCGATGATCGCCTCGAGCACCTCGGCACCGGCATAAGGCCTGTCGATACCGAACGGTACGATCTCCAACAGGGAACGCACCGACACCGGTGGTTCCGGCGGTCCGTCGAAGGCGAGCTCGAGAAACGCCGCCACCAACGCTGCAGCACCGGCCTCGTCGAGCCCGTCGTGGTCGGCCGGTCCCGTTGCGCCCACCATCAGGCCCAGATCGGCAGCGCGGGCGATCCACGGGGACGTGGTGACCGCCACGATCGGCCACGGCCGACGCGTGCCGCTCAGCCCGGCCAGAGCGACCGCGTCCGGCCCGGTGGCGGCCGGCCCGACTGCGTTCGGCCGGCCGGCGACGAGTACCAGCGCACTGCGACGGCGGGCCGCGACGGCCAGCGCCTCGGTCGACAACTCGGTGGTGAGGGTGACCGGCCGGCCTGCGATGACGGCGAGCGGCAGCCCGCCGGGCACCGGACCGAGTCCCCATGCGGCGAACACGAGCCCGGCGTTCATGCGGTGTCGAACTCTCGCCGGGTCCGCAGCGCCCCGCGCCGGCGGCCCTCCACCATGGTCAACGCCGCGGCCAGGTTCGACCGGGTGTCCGCCGGGTCGATGACGTCGTCGATCCGGAAGTCGTACGCCGCCCAGCGGGCCTGGGACATCTGCCGGTACGAGGCGTACAGCTCGAGCTGGCGTGCCTCGCTGAGCTCGCCGGCGGCCAGCTCGTTGCGCAACAGCGTGGCCACCCCGATCTCGGGCGCCGCCAGGCTGATCGAACCCGACGGCCAGGCGACCACATGATCGGCCCCCACTGCCCGGCCGCCGAGCAACCAGGTCGAGAAGCCGTACGCCTTGCGCACCAGCACCGTGAGCATCGGCACCGTCGCTCCGTAGGCCGCGTTCATGAGCCGCACCACCTGGCGCAGCGCCCCTTCCCGCTCCGAGTCCGGGCCCACGATGAAGCCCGGCTGGTCCTGCAGGAACACCAGCGGGATGTTGTAGGCGTTGCAGATCTGGGCGAAGCGCACCGCCTTGACCACCGCCTTCACATCGACGATGCCGCCGAGGTGCCGGGGTTGGTTGGCGATGATCCCCACCGTCCAACCGTCGATGCGGGCGTAGCCGGTGATGATGTTGCGGGCGTAGCGTGCTCGCAGCTCGAGCAGCTCGCCGTCGTCCACGACGGCCTCGACCAGCTGCTTCATGTCGTAGGGCTTGCGATGGTCGAGCGGCACCAGATCGACGAGCTCGGGGCACCGCCGGTCGGCCGGGTCACCGCCGATGCGCCGTGGCGGAAGCTCACGGGAGTTGTCGGGGAACAGACCCAGGAACCGGCGGACCCCCGCCAGACACGTCGCCTCGTCCTCCGCCACTTGGTCGATGAACCCGGTGACGGTGGCGTGCTGCTCGCCCGAACCGAGTTGCTGGGTGGTGGTCTCCACACCGATCCCACCTTGCACCACCGGGGGTCCGGCCAGGGCCATCGCCGCCGTGCCGGCGGCCAGGGTCGAGAACTCGGCGTCCATCGTCTGGAACGAGGCGGCCCCGAGTGCGGTGCCCAGCACCGCGCACACGATCGGCGAGCGTCCGTCCCGGGTCCATCGCGCCGACGGAGGGTTGGTGCCGAGCGGCCCGGCACCGCTCTCGCCGGCGAACTGGGCACCCATCATCGACTGGAAGCGATTGGCCGAGGACTCCAGCAGCAGCACCAACGGGTAACCGTGACGCTCGGCCAGGCCACGGAGATAGGCGGCCTTGCGGTTTGCCGCCGGACCCCGTGCGCCGGCGGTGATGGTGCCGTCGTCGGCCACGACCATGACCCGGCGGCCGCCGACGAGGCCCCATCCGGTCACGACCCCGTCCGCCGCGGCCTCGCGGTCCGCACGGCCGGGCACCTCGATCAACCCGATGGCCAGTTCCCCGACCTCACGGAACGTGCCGGGGTCGAACAGCAGCTCGATACGGTCACGCGGGGTGAGCTTGCCGCGCGCCCGCAGCCTGGCCACCGCCTCGGGCCCGCCCATCTGCCGGCCGGCTTCACGACGGGTTTCGAGCTCGGCCAGTGCCTCGGCCCAGGTGTTCGCCGTCGCCGGTCCCGCTCCCACGCCGGGCACCCTAGCGGCAGTGCGCCGAGCCGGAGCGGCGATGGGGAACAGGAGGGTTCAGCCGACGGGGCGGTCCCCGGCGATGGTGACCCGGTGCATCAGCCGGTGCTGGGGGAAGTAGTCGGCCACGGCGTAGTGCTGGGTGCACCGGTTGTCCCAGAAGGCCACCGAGCCCGGTTCCCACTTGAAGCGCACGTGGAACTCGGGCCGGGTGGCGATGTGGTCGTTGAGCATCTCGAGCAACGCCGCCCCCTCCTTGCGACCCATGCCCTTGATGTACTTGGTGAACGTCGAGTTCACGAACAGCCCGTACCGCCCGGTGACCGGATGGCGGCGCACCACCGGGTGCTCCACCGGCGGATGGTCGCGGTCGTAACGCTCGAGCTTGGCGTAGCCGTCGGGCTGGCGGAGGATCCCGGTGCGGAAGTAGTCGGGATAGTGGTGCACCGCCGTCAGCTCCCGGCACATGGCCTGCACCGACGGTCCGAGGGCGTCATAGGCCGCGTACATCGACGCCCAGATGGTGTCCCCACCCACGACCGGAACGTCCACGGCACGCAGGATCGACCCCATCGGTGGCTCGAGGTCCATGGTGACGTCGGTGTGCCAGGCGTCGATGTTGGGCGGGCGCCGCTCGTCGTTCTCGAGCACGATCAGCTCGGGGTGGTCCTGCACGGTGTCGGCCACCGAGTGCAGGTGCAGCTCCCCGAAGCGGCGACCCAACGCCACCTGGTGGGCCGGCTCGAGCTGCTGGTCACGGAAGAAGACCACCAGGTGCTCGAGGAGCAGGTCCTCGATCTCCTTGATCTCGGTGTCGGAGGGATCACGCAGATCGACCCCGTGGACCTCGGCGCCGATGTGCACGGTCAACGGTCGCACCGACAGAGCCATCGCCTTCGTCCTCCCCCGGTCGGGCACCCCCGCCCGACGAGCCAGAGCGTAGCGAACCATGGCCGCCGCCCTCGCCGTAGTCTGGTGCTGATGACCGACGCCGCCGGCGAGGTGCCGACCGACCCCTTCCGCCACCCGGCGTTCATGGCTGCCCCCGGTCAGCTCGCCGACTGGCGCTTGGTGCTGGTCTACGACGCGGCGCGCTCGACCGGGCTGTTCGAGGCACTGCCTGCCACCCCCGCCGACGCCGCTGCCCGTAGCGGTCTCGCGCCGGTGGCGGTCCGGGCCACGCTCGATGCCCTGTGCGACGCCGGGGTGCTGCAGGCCGGCGACGACGGCACCGTGGGACCCGGGCCGAACTGGCCGAGTTCGGCGGCCGACGTCCAACTGCATCAGCACGCCACCACGCTGCGGCGCTGGGCCACCTCGCTCGAGGCTCGGCTGCGCGGCGAGGAACTCCCCGGCCGGGGCGTCTTCCAGCTCAAGGAGTGGCTGCAGTCGATGGCGGTCCACGCCGCGTCGGAGGCCGACCCCGTGGCGGAGGCGGCGCTCGGCGCCCTGCAGCCGGCCCGGCGCAACGCCGCCGACCTGACGGCGCTCGATCTGGGCGGCGGGCACGGTCGCTACGCCGCCGCGCTGGCGGCTCGTGGCGTGCATGTCGTCATGCAGGACCGGGCCGACGTCGTGGCGGTGGTCGAACAGGAGGGCTGGCTCGCCGGCACCGGGGTCGAGCTGGTGGCAGGCGACTTCCACGAGCAGTTGCCCGACGGCCCCTTCGACATCGTGCTCGCCGTCGGGGTCATGCACACCATGGGGCCGGAGCTCGCCGCGTCGCTGCTGGCCCGGGTCGGGACGCGTCTGCGCCCGGGTGGGGTGCTGCTGATCCGCACGATGCTGCGCCGCGGCAGCCCCACCGCGTCCTTGTTCGCGGTGCAGATGACCGTGGCCGGCCTCGGTGGGGACACCCACCGGCTCGAGGACTACCAGGCCTGGTCGGCCGCAGCCGGGCTCGGTGCACCGCAGGTCACCCCGGCCGGTAACGGCTCGATGCTGCTGGCGGTGAAGCCGTGAGCACCGATACCGACCGACCGTCACCCGGCGCCGGCCCGCCCGATCCTGCCGACCTGCCCGGGCCCGACACGACCCGCTGCGTTCGCGGGGGCCTGCCGGCGGGCGAGACCGACCGGCCGCCGCGGCGTACCCTGCTGCTCTACGTGGTGGCGGCGTTGGCGGTACTCGGGGCCACCGTCGGGTTGAGCCGGGTCCTGCACGCCGATGTGGGCACCGACCGGGTCATCGTCATCCCGGCCGGCACCGCCGAGCGGATCGCCGCCGGCGAGGCGGTGGAGTTGGTCCCCGCCGACCTGCGTTTCCAGCTTCGTGACCGCCTCGTGGTGATCAACAACGACCGGGCGACCCACGTCGTGGGCCCCTTCACCGTTGCGGCCGGCCAACAGCTGACCAAACGGTTCTCGGAGGCGGCGACCATCGAGGGGTCGTGCTCGCTGCATCCCGGTGGCAGCATCACCATCGAGGTCGGCGGCAAGGCCTGACGCCGGCACCAGCCGCGACCCCGTCGGGCTGCAGGGCCCTCAGAGCCACTCGCGCCGGCGGAACACCAGGTACAGCGCCACCGACAGCACCACGATGAGGCCGACCGCCATGACCACGCCGAACGGCCTCCCGTTGCCGGGGAACGGCACGTTCATCCCGTAGAAGCCGGTGATCAGGGTCGGCACGGCGATGATCGCCGCCCAGCTGGTGACCATCTTCATCACCTGGTTCTGGCGGTAGTCGCGCAGGGACAGGTTGGTCTCCACGATGGTGCTCACCAGGTCCCGGAGGGCATCGGTCGACTCGGTGACCCGCAGGACATGGTCGTAGACGTCCTGGAAGTACGGATAGACGGCTTCGTCGACGGCGTGGTGCTCACGTCGCATGAGGCCGCTGATGGCCTCCCGCATGGGCACGACCAGCCGGTGGAAGCGCACCAGCGACCGACGCATCTCGAACCACATCCGCTGGCCCGACGGCTTCAGAGGCGTGTCGGAGAACAACGCCTCGCTCACCGTGTCGTAGTAGTCGTCGAACTGCGAGATCAGCTCGAAATAGCTGTCGATGATCACGTCGAGCAGGCCGTAGAGCAGGAACCCGGCCCCGTGCACGGTGAGCTGCGCCGAGCGGTCCCAACGCTGCAGCACCGGCTCGAGGGAGAAGCCGTCATCCTTGCGCACGGTCACCAGCCAACGGCTGTTCACGAAGGCATCGACCTCGGAGGCCTCCGGCACGCCACTGTCGGGGTCGAGCCGCATCACGTGGCTGGACAGGAACAGGTGCGTGTCGTAGTGGTCGAGCTTGGGGCGCTGGTGCGGGCTGAGCGCATCCTCGACCGCCAGCTCGTGCAGGCCGAGTTCCTGGGCGAGCTCACGCAGATCCGCCTCGACCGGGGCGCAGAAGTCGACCCACACCACGACGTGCGGCTGGTCGAGATAGTCCGACACCGCGGTGACCGGGAACCCCTCGGCGAGGACTGCGCCGTCGAGATAGGCCCTGGTCCGTACCGCCGTGCTCACCGGCCGCCGGTCCCGTCGCCGAACGGCCGGCGCGGGCTTGTCCGTGCTCCCATGACTCCGTACCCTACGGCAAGCTGCCGTCGCCTCCGGCGCAGCCGTGGCCCCGCCGCCCGAGCCGCCCGAGCCGCGGGGCCCGGTGGGCGTCCACCCGAACCTCCCGGCGCACACAGACAGGGGCAAGACGATGGACTACCAGGACGTCCTCTACGAGGTCCGCAACCACGTGGCGTGGATCACCATCAACCGTCCGGAGGTCCTCAACGCCTTCCGGGCGCGGACCTGCGACGAGTTGATCGACGCCTTCAACCGGGCCGGTTGGGACAAGGAGATCGGCGCCATCGTGTTCGCCGGGGCCGGCGAGCGGGCGTTCTGCACCGGCGGCGACCAGTCCGCCCACGACGGCCAGTACGACGGCCGCGGCACCATCGGCATGCAGATCGAGGCCCTGCACGCCATCATCCGCGACGTGCCCAAGCCGGTCATCGCCCGGGTGCAGGGCTACGCCATCGGCGGCGGCAACGTGCTGGCCACCATCTCGGACATGACGATCTGCTCCGACAAGGCCGTCTTCGGCCAGGTCGGCCCGAAGATGGGTTCGGTCGACCCCGGCTACGGCACGGCGTTCCTGGCCCGCGTCGTGGGCGAGAAGAAGGCCCGGGAGATCTGGTACATGTGCCGCCGTTACAGCGGCCCCGAGGCCGTCGCCATGGGTCTGGCCAACCTCTGCGTGCCCGCCGACGAGCTCGACGCCACCGTCCAGGCCTGGGCCGAGGAGCTGTGCGACCGCTCCCCCACCGCACTGGCCATCGCCAAGCGCTCGTTCAACATGGACACCGCCCACCAGGCCGGCATCGCCGGCATGGGCCTGTACGCCCTCAAGCTCTACTACGACACCGAGGAATCGCGGGAGGGCGTCAACGCGCTCAACGAGAAGCGCACGCCCGACTTCCGCAAGTACGCGAAGTGAGGACGCAGTCATGAACGTGGTAGCCAACGCCTTCCTCGACGAGGACCTGCTGGCGCTCGCCGAGATGGCCGGGCGGTTCGCCGCCGATCGCATCGCCCCGGGCTTCGCCGAACGGGACCGCACCCGCACCCTCGACCGGGACCTGATGCGCGAGATGGGCGCACTGGGGCTCATCGCCCCGGAACTGCCCGAGTCGGTTGGTGGCCAGGGCGCCACCCGCACCGCTGCCGGGGTGATCCACGAGCAGATCGCCGCGGCCGACCTGTCGATGTCCTACATCAACCTGCTGGGCTCGTTGAACGCCCAGATCCTGCTCGAGCACGGGGCCCCGGCAGTGGTCACCCCGTGGTTGGAGCAGCTCACGGCCGGCGAGATCATGCTGGCCCTGGCCCTGACCGAGCCCCGCGGTGGCTCCGACGCCGCGAATCTCACCCTCAAGGCCACCCTGGCCGGTGACCACTACGTGCTCGACGGCGAGAAGACGTCGATCTCCGCCGCCGACCAGTCGGCCGCCGCGGTGGTCTTCGCCCGTACCGGCGGTGCCGGGGCCCGTGGGGTGACGGCCTTCCTCGTCCCGCTCGATCTGCCGGGCATCACGACCTCACGCTTCGACTGCCACGGCCAGCGGGCCATCGGTCGCGGCTCGATCTTCTTCGACGGCGTCTGCGTACCCGTCGACCATCGCCTCGGCGGCGAGGGGATGGGCTTCGTGTCGGTGATGCAGGGCTTCGACTTCTCCCGTGCCCTGATCGGCCTGCAGGTGCTGGCCGTGGCCCGAGCCGCCCTCGACGATACCTGGCAGTACGTCACCCAGCGCGAAGCCTTCGGCCAGCCGCTGTCGGCCTTCCAGGGCGTCTCGCACCGGCTCGCCGAACTCGACACCCAGGTCGAGGCCGCCCGTCTGCTGTGCTACCAGGCGCTGTGGGCCAAGGACCGCGAGCTGCCCCATACCGCCGAGGCCGCGATGGTCAAGTGGTGGGGACCACGGCTCGCCTACGACACCATCCACGAGTGCCTGCTCATGTTCGGCCACGCCGGTTACGACCGGGGCATCATGGAGCAACGGTTGCGCGACGTGCTCGGCTTCCAGATCGGCGACGGCACCGCGCAGATCATGAAGACCATCATCGCCCGCACCCGGGTGGGCCGGCGCAACGTCCCCGCCTGACCGCTGCCGTACCGACGGGCCGCCCCGATTGCTCCCCGCGTCACGCGACCGCCGCATCGAAGCAGCGGGCTGCGCTCGCCCGGGGGAGTACCGGGGGCGGCCCGGGCTCAGGCCGGACGGCTGATCGGCACGGTCTTCGTGCCGGCGAGCGCAGCGTTCACCGGGATCCGCACCTCGAGCACGCCATCGGCGTAGCTGGCCTCGACCCCGTCCTCCGAGGCCCCTGCGGGCAGGGCCATGGTGCGCAGGAACGAGCCATACCGGAACTCCGAGCGATAGCCCTTGCCGGACTCGTGTTCCTTCGTCTGATGGCGTTCGGCTTTGATGCGCAGGGTGTGGTCGCTCACGGTGACCTCGACATCGTGGTCGGGATCGACCCCGGGGAGGTCGGCGCGTACGACGAGAGCCCCGTCGCGTTCGAACTGCTCGACGCGCAGCATCGACTCGCCGGCGGCGGGAAGCCAACCCTCCGGCCAGTCCGGCAGGCGTCGCGACGTCAGCCACTCGGACAGATCAGGCCACTCGAACTCGGTGCGGGAACGTTTCATCAAGGACATCGGCTCACCTGCTTCCACTCGGTTCCCCCCGGCCTCGACCAGGCGTCTTCCGCTGATACCGCCCTCGTGCGGGAGGGCTTCACCGCTGCGGTTGCCGGGGGACGTCACCACTTCAGCGCACCGACCGCCCCGGGCGTAGGGCCGACGGTCACAACCGGGCGGGTCCGTCGGCCACGGTCCGCCGGCCGGCGACCGACGGCAGCCGGCGGGAGCGCCGGCGGGCGCGGGCCGCGTGGGGTGTCCGGTTGGCGGGACCGGTACCGTTGGCGCCCGCCGACACGACGACCGGGGAGTTGCGCACATGGCGAGCACAGACAAGGCGGCGTTCTACCGCGAGGCACTCGAGGGCCGTACCGGACCGCTCGAGGGAACCCGGGTACTCGACCTCACCACCGCCTGGGCCGGACCGATGGCCGCGTGCGTGCTCGGCGACCTCGGCTGCGACGTGATCCACGTCGACCTGCCGGGCACTGCAGGCGGGACGAACTTCCCGCCCAACCTGCCCGGCACCGACATCTCCTACGCCCATGCCACGGTCAACCGCAACAAGCGCAGCATCACCTGCGACCTGCGTCGCCCCGAGGGCGTGGACCTGTTGATGGAGCTGGTGGCCGTCACCGACATCGTCGTGCAGAACTTCAAGCCCGGCACCCTCGACGGCTGGGGCATCGGCTACGAGCACTGCCGGGCCGCCAACCCTGCGATCATCTACGTGTCGCTGAGCGGCTACGGCCAGTACGGCCCGCGCTCCCCGCTGCCCGGCTACGACCCCGCGGCGCTGGCGTACGGCGGCTGGATGTCGCTCAACGGGACCGTCGACGGTCCGCCGAACAAGGCCCCGACGTTCCTCGCCGACGATCTCGCCGGGTTGCACGGTGCGATCGGTGCCCTGGGGGCGCTGCACCATCGCCGCCTCACCGGTGAAGGGCAGCACGTCGACGTGGCGCTGCTCGATGCGCTGATGTTCCAGTCGTGCGGGCAGCTCACGTTGGGGGCGCTGGCCATGGACCAACCCCGCCGGGGCAACGAGGTCGGTACCCACGTGCCGAGCAACAACTTCCGCTGCGCCGACGGCGGGTGGGTCTACCTCGGCGTGGCGCTCGACGGGCACTGGCAGAAGCTCGCTGCAGCGGTCGGCGAGCCCGATCTGGCCACCGCACCCGGGTTCGCCACCAACGCCGAGCGGGTGGCCAACCGCCAGCTGTGCAACGCCCTGGTCGGCCGGTGGTGCGCCGACCGGACCACCGACGAACTGCTTGCGCTCACCGCCGCGATCGGGGTGGTCTGTGCTCCGGTTCGTACCTATCGGGATGCTGCGGCCGATCCGCATCTGCACGAACGGGACATGCTGATCCCCACGACGCAGTCCGACGGGTCGGTCTTCCCCGTCACCGGCCCGGCGGCCAAGTTCTCCCGCACCCCGACCACGGTGCGTTCCGGCGCCCCGGCGGTAGGTGCCCACACCGACGAGGTGTTCGGCGAGGTAGGGGTGGGTGCCGACCGACTGGCCCGCCTGCGCGCCGACGGCATCGTCTGACCGCCGCCCACTGTCGGTCCTGGTCCCGACCCGGCGATCGGGTCCGGTGGGACCGAGCCCGCCCGGGCCCACCTGCGACCGGGCCGGGCGTGGTTCACACCCGGCCGAGTGCGTCGCGCAGCCCCGTCAACGGCTCACGGGCACGGCGGTCGAGGGTGAGCGTCCTCGGCAGCCCGTCGACGTGGAACACCTCGCCGTCGACCTCGACCGCGAGCCGGGAGCCGGCGAGTGGCACGCCGTCGAGGCGCAGCTCGGTGATCCACTCCGGCAGCTGCGGGTCGACATGCAGCAGACCATCCGGTACGGAAGGGTCGAAGCGCAGCAGGAGCCGCAGGAACATCAGCGGTGCCGCCGCGGACCAGGCCTGCGGTTCGCACGACGTCGGATAGGCCGCCGGCACCCCGAGCTCGGCACGGTCGATGCCGCTGAACAGCTCCGGCAGCCGGCCACGGTTGCTGTCGGCCACGTCGAGCATCGCCCGCATGATGCGATGCGCGTGGCCGGTGTAGCCGTAACGCACCAGACCGGCGGCGATCAGCGCGTTGTCGTGGGGCCAGACCGAACCGCAGTGGTAGCTGACCGGGTTGTACGCCGGCTCGGTCGCGGCGAGGGTGCGGACCCCCCAGCCGCTGAACATCGCCGGGGAGAGCAGGGCGTCGGCCACCCGGCCGGCCTTGTCCTCGTCGACGATGCCAGTCCACAGGCAGTGGCCCTGGTTCGACGCCAGCGAGTCGATGGGCCGGCCGGCGGCGTCGAGGCCGACGGCGAAGTACCCCCGGTCCTCCAACCAGAAGTCGCGGTTGAAGGCGTCGCGTAGCGACGCCGCGCGGTCGTACCAGCGCCGGGCGGTCGGCCTGTCGCCGGCGTCGAGAGCGAAGTGGGCTCGTGCCAGGTATGCCGCGTAGGTGTAGCCCTGCACCTCGCACAGCGCGATCGGGGCGTCGGCCACACCACCATGGGCGTAACGGATGCCGTCCCAGGAGTCCTTCCACCCCTGGTTGGCCAGACCGGCCGGTGTGCAACGCTGGTAGGTGACGTAGCCCTTCGAGTTGCTCGCAGCCCGCTGCACCAGCCAGTCGAGCGCACGGTCGGCGTGTCCGACCAGCCGGCCGACGGCCTCGTCGGCGATGCCCCACGAGCGCAGCTCGCCGAGCAGCATGACGAACAGGGGCGTGGCGTCGACCGAGCCGTAGTAGATCCGACCGCTGCCGAACCGGTTGGAGGTGGCATCGTCGAAGCGCATCTCGTGCAGGATCCGGCCCGGTTCCTCCTCGGTTTCCCGCTCGACGCGCTGTCCTTGGAACCGGGCCAGGGTCTCGAGCACCCCGAGGGCCAGTGCCGGGTCGATGATCAGCGCCATCCAGGCGCTGAGCAGCGAATCCCGGCCGAACGGTGACATGAACCACGGCGCCCCGGCGGCGACCACGGCACGGTCGGGGAACTCGGGATCGAAGATGCGCAGGCTGCCGAGGTCCTTGGCCGCCTGCAGCACGGCCCGTTCGAGGGAGTCGTCGTCGGAGCGGACCTGTGGGATCAGGCCGTGCCAGCGCGCGCGGCCCGGCAGCGGGTCGGTCGACAGGGGGGTCCCGTTGATCGCCGCGGTCACGCAGACCGTCGCCGTCCACGACTCCCCCGGCGCGAGCGTCACCCGCCAGGTGGCCCCCTCACCGGTGATCGACGGGTCACCGGTGAGGCTGATCCGGGCCTCACGGACATGGTCGCCCACGCGGTGCCCGAGATGGATCGACCCGTCGTGCACGTCCTGGCCGTACCAGCCCCGTCGCCTGACCCGGTTCTCCTTCACCTCGAACAGGTGGGCGAAATCGGCGTCCACCGCCAGCGACACGGTGAGCTGGCGTTCGATCAGGCCGTAGTTGCGTACCACGATCTCCTCGACGAGACCACGGTGCAGTTGCCGACGGCGCAGCACCACCAGCGCCGTGTCGAACCGGCCGAAGTAGGTGGCCGCCGAGGGCTCGTCGACCGAGGACCCCAGACCCTCGACGACCCGGCCGTCGACCCGCAGCTCGAGCTGACAGAGAAAGCGCGAATCGAGCAGGAACAACCCGTGGGGCGTACCACGCCGAATGTCGCCGTTGGTGGTGGACAGGCAGAAGTCGGCGGCGTCCACCAGCGTGATCGGCGCACCGTACCGTCCAGTACGTGCGACCTCGCCCTCGAAGGTCCAGGCTCCTTGGTCCATCGACACACTCCTGTTCGGTCGTACCTGCCGGTTCGGTGCCGGCCGCTCACCGCGAACGGGCGCGGTGGCTGTGCAGGAGGTGCCGGTAGAACTCGATGTGGCGTTCGACGAAGCGTTCGGTCGAGAAGCGGGCCTCGACCGACAACCGGCAGTCCGCCCTGCGCAACCGCGCCGCCTCTGGGACCCGGCGGGTCATGTCGGCCTCGTCGGCGCAGATGAAGCCGGTGCGTCCGTGCTCGACGATCTCGGGCGCGGCCCCTTCGGCGAAGGCCAGGACCGGTGTCCCGCAGGCCAGCGCCTCGATCATGACCAACCCGAACGGTTCGGGCCAACGGATCGGGTTCAGCAGGGCCACGGCACCGGCGAGCAGCTCGGCTCGTCGTCGCTCCCCGACCTGGCCGACGTAGACGATGTCGGCACCGAGCTGCGGCTCGACCTGCTCGGCGAAGTACCGGAACTCGTCGGGTTCCCACATCTTCGCGGCGATGATCAGTGGCTTGCCCGCGGCACGGGCGACGGTGATCGCCCGGTGGACCCCCTTCTCGGGGCTCATCCGGCCGAGGAACAGCAGGTAACCCCCTTCGCCGTCGCCGAGCTCGAAGTCGGCCACGTCGACCCCGTGGTGGATGATGGCGGCGACGGGTAGCCCGGGGGCGCTACGGCGCTGGGCCTCGGAGATGGCGATGATCGGCACGCGCCCGGCGAAGGCCCCGAAATGGGCGATCATCTCCGGGGTGAACGGGCCGTGGTTGGTGGTCACCACCGGCAGGTCCGGCTGCCACGTGCTCGCCCAGGCCGGTCCGGTCACGGTGTGGTCGTGGATGAGGTCCACGCCGACGAGCACCTCGTAGGCCCGCTGCACGTGGGCGAACTCGGCGGCCGGGTCGCCGGTGGTCCCCAGCGCAACGGGGTACAGCCAGCTCCGCCGCACCGGGCAGGTCGAGTCGCCGGTGGCGAACAGCTCGACGGTGTGGCCGCGTTCCTGCAGGCCGCGGGCCAACCGGTCGATCACGAACTCGGTGCCCCCGTACTGCGGCGGCGGCACGGCGACCCATGCCGGGGCGATGATCCCGACCCGCAAGGGACGATCGTCCGGCTCGCCGCTCATCGGGCGAACTGCGCACGCGGCGACGCCTCGGCGACGGGCGAACGGAGGGGTCCGTGCATGGCAGCACCATTCCCCCGTGACCGGACGACGAAACCTCGGCGAGGCTGCAGGACCCCTGCGGCCATGGCCGCTCCACCCGCTCGGGGCGCGCGCGGCCTGCCCGGGATCGGAAAGGCCCCCGGACCGTTGCACGGCGGGGGCCTCGAACGCGCTGACCTGGGGCCTTCGGGTGGGCCGTAAGGGATTCGAACCCCTGACCTCTTGCGCGTCATGCAAGCGCTCTAACCAACTGAGCTAACGGCCCGAAGGACCGCGAAGGTAGCACGGCGGCGGCGACGACCGTGAAACTGCGGCGAGGCCCGACGCGGTCGGGGACGCGGCGGGCGCCCATGTGCACGTGCCCGGGGTCCTGTAGCAGGCTTCGCCGGAGATCCGACGAAGTGAGGGAGCAGGTCATGGGAGTGGAGACCGAACGGCGGGGACGGGTGCTGGTCGTCTCGCTGCACCGCGAGGACAAGCGCAACGCCATCGACCGCGAGCTGGCCGACGGGGTCGAGGCCGCGCTGAACACCCTCGAGGACGACCCCGAGCTGTGGGTCGGCATCCTCACCGGGACCGCCACGGTGTTCTCGGCCGGCACCGACCTCAAGCAGCCGTCGAGCCCGGCCACCGAGCGCGGCGGTGAGTACGGCGTCATCCGCCGTGTGCGCTCGAAGCCGCTGATCGCCGCGGTCGAGGGCTATGCACTCGGCGGTGGCATGGAGATCGTGCTGGCCTGCGACTTGGTGGTGGCCTCCTCCACCGCCCGCTTCGGCCTGCCCGAGGTGGCACGCGGCATCCTGCCCACCTGCGGTGGCCTGTTCCGCTCGGCCCGGGCGCTGCCGCTCAACATCGCCAAGGAACTGCTGCTCACCGGCGATCAGCTGTTGCCGCAGCGGGCCTACGAGCTGGGCCTGGTGAACCGGTTGACCGAGCCCGGCGACGCCCTCGGCGAGGCGTTGGCCCTGGCCGAACGCATCTGCGTGAACGCCCCGGTATCGGTGCGCCAGAGCCTGTGGGCGTTGGAGCAGGTCAACACCCTCACCGACGAGGCCGGCTGGGACGCCACCACCACCGCCACCGGCGTGGTGCGCAGCACCGAGGACTTCCGGGAGGGCCGCACCGCGTTCTTCGAGAAGCGCAGCCCCAACTGGCAGGGCCGCTGAGCCGCCGACGGCGGGGCTAGCGTCACGGGCGTCTGCCCGAGAGGACCCACGATGACCATCCCCGCCGTCGCCAACCTGCTGCACTGCTTCGAGACCTTCACCGCCCTGTGCGCCGAGCTCGACGAAGCCGAGTGGAACACCCCGTCGCTGTGCCCCGGCTGGTCGGTCAAGGACGTCGCCGCGCACCTCGCCGGCATCGAGCGGGCCCTGTCGGGATGGACGCCCTCCGCCGACGATCCGCCCCCCTTCGACCAGATCGGCGCGTTCATGTCCGAGGCTCGGCGCCGCAGCGGCGCCGAGCTGCTCGCCGACATGACCACCATCCTCGACGCTCGCCGGGCCGAGCTGACCGCGATGGACGACGCCGCGTTCGAGGCGACGTCGTGGACGCCGGTCGGAGTGCAGACCTACGGCCGGTTCATGGCCGTGCGCACCTTCGACTTCTGGGTCCACGAGCAGGACATCCGGGTGCCGCTCGGCCGCGAGGGCCATCTCGACGGGGACGCCGCCGCCATGGCGCTGGACGAGGTGCGGCTGAGCCTCGGCTACATCGTGGGCAAGCGTGCGGCCATCCCGGAGGGCCAGCGGGTCAAGATCGTGCTCAGCGGGCCGGTGGGCGGCGAGCTGTGCGCCACCGTGGACGGCCGGGCCCGGGCCGTCGACCACCTCGACGACCCGACGGCCACGGTCAGCACCGACTTGTTGACCTTCATGCTGCTGGCCTGCGGACGGATCGACCCCGACGTGCCGATCGCCGCGGGCAAGGTGTCCTACGACGGCGACGTCGCCATCGCCGAGCAGCTGGCGCGCAACCTCCGCTTCACGTTCTGATCCGGCGGTTCCCCCGGGTTCGACCGACCGGCGGTCGAGCCCGGCGGGCCGGACGGTCAGCGGGCCGGACGTTCAGCGGGCCTGGGCGGCTTCGACGTTGCGCTTGATGTTGGCCAGGCAGATCGCGGCCTCGTCGTCCATGCGGGCCACCATCTCCGCCGTCGGGGCCTTGGGCCGTTCGGGGTTGACGATGCGCCGGGTGTAGCGGCAGCCCGTACCCTCCGGTACGACCTCGTACACCGCGAGGATCGGCCCGGTGAACGGGGTCGTGGTGCGAGCCTCCCAGCGACGACCCTCGACGCGGTCGGCGACGTCCCAGTCGAGGGCCACCTCACCCTGGCGGGTGTGCCACTTCTCGTAGAACTGCTCCCCGGCGCGCATCGGGCGGTCGGGGCTGTCGATGTGGTGGGTCGCCGGCATCCACTGCGGCCACGACTGCGGGTTCGACACGTAGTCGAGCACCGCCTCGGGCGGCGCGTCGATGAAGATGTCGTGACTGCGTTCGAACGAAACGGTCTCGCCGCTCATCGGTTGCTCCTCGGGTCCCCGGTGCGGCCGGCACCCCGTCCGCCGCGGGCACGGTAGCGCCTGTGGGGGCCGAGCGCCGGGGTCTAGATTGCCGCCCATGCAGTATGCCGCCGTTCGGGCCGCCCTGTTCACCGAGGCACCTGCCGGAACCCCGCATCCGGCCTTTGCCGAACAGCCCTCCCCGGCGCGCCGCCTCCGTGACGCCTTCGAGCCGATCGCCATGCACCAGGTGTGGACCGAGGCGGTGCACACCGCACTGGCCGGCACCGGGCTGCCGTTCTTCGCCATCTACGCGTGGGGTCGCGCCGCGGTGCTCGGCGACGTCGATCCCACCGTCGCCGCCGCCACCTTCGCGGTGTTCGACACCGAGCCGGTGGCCGGCGCCATCCGGGCCGGGCAGGCCGCGATCGGTCGCTCGGAGCTGCTTGCCACGATGGACCGGGCCACCATCGGCTCGCTGCACGCCGTGCTCGACCCGATCGTCGGACCCGCCGAGCTCGCCGAGGTGACCGCTGCGCTCGAGGACGCAGTCGCCGCCGCCGACGGTGCGGGGCGACCGTTGTTCTGCGGCGTACGGGCCCTCGAGCGCCCGGCCGACCCGCTCGGGGCCATGTGGCGGGCCTGCCATGCGCTGCGCGAGCACCGGGGCGACAGCCACGTCGCAGCGTTCGTCGCCGCGGGCCTCGACCCGGTCCGCATGAACATCCTCACCGAGCTGTGGATCGGGTACCCCCTCGGCGGGTACAGCGCCAGCCGCCGCTGGCCCGCGGCGCGCACCGACGCGGCCCTCGAACGGCTGCGCTGCGACGGCCTGCTCGACGGCGACGGGTTGACCACCCTGGGTCGCACGGTCCGGGACGAGATCGAGGCCGCCACCGACCGCGCCCAGGACAGTGTGGTCGAGGCCCTCGGCGACCGCCTCACCCCGGTCGCCGACGCCCTCGGCCGCTGGAGCGACGCCTGCGTCGCCGCCGGGGTGTTCCCGCCGGACTTCCGCAAGCGCTACGCCGGTTGATGGCCCGGCTGCTCATCGTCCACCACACCCCTTCGCCGGCGCTGCACAGCCTGTTCGAGGCCGTTCGCACCGGTGCCACGGACGCGCAGCTCGCCGTGGCCGGCCTCGAGGTCGTGAGCCGCCCGGCGCTCGGGGCCACCGCCACCGACGTGCTCGAGGCGGACGGCTACGTGCTCGGCACCCCGGCCAACCTCGGGTCGATGTCGGGCGCGCTCAAGCACTTCTTCGACACCGTGTACTACCCCTGTCTCGACAGCACCGCCGGGCGGCCCTTCGGGCTGTACGTCCACGGCAACAACGACACCGGCGGCGCCCTCGTCGACATCGGCAAGATCGTCACCGGGCTGCGCTGGCGGCAGGCCGCAGCACCGGTCACCGTCATCGGCGAACCGGACCGGGCAGCACTCGACGCCTGCCGGGAGCTCGGTGCCACCGTCGGCGCCGTGGCCCTCGACCAACACAGCTGAGGTCCCTGGGCTGCGCCGTCGCCGAACGGCTACCGTCCCGGGCATGCAGACGTCTGTGGACATCGGCCGGATCGGGATCTGGCAAGGGGTACTCGACCAGCAGCCCTCGGGCCGGGTACGGGAGCTGGCGGCGGAGATCGAGGAGATGGGCTGGCCGTCGCTGTGGCTGCCCGAGTCGACCGGGCGTGATGCCCTGGTGTCGTCGTCGGTGCTGCTTGCCGCCACCACCAACCTCAAGGTCGCCACCGGCATCGCCCAGATCCACGCCCGGCACCCGGTCACCATGATCAACGCCCAGCGCACCCTGGCCGAGGCCTACGACAACCGCTTCCTGCTCGGCCTCGGGGTCAGCCACCAGCCGATGATCGAATCGGTCCGCAAGACCGCCTACGTCAAGCCGTACTCCATGATGAAGCAGTACCTCGCCGACATGGCCGAGGCCCCCTTCACCGCGCTCGGCCCGGCCACCGACCCCCCGGTGGTCATCGCCGCCCTCGGGCCGAAGATGCTGGAGCTGGCCCGCACCGCCACCCAGGGCGCCCACCCGTACTTCGTGCCACCGGAGCACACCGTCATCGCCCGAGAGGCCCTCGGAGCCGAGCCGCTGCTCGCCGTGGAGCAGATGGTCATCCTCGACACCAACCCCGAGACCGCCCGTGAGCTCGCCCGGGCCGACATGTCCCGGTACCTGCGCCTGCCGAACTACACCAACAACCTGCTGCGTCTCGGCTTCACCGAGGACGACATCGCCGGCGCCACCGATCGTCTGGTGGACGCCATCGTGGTGTGGGGTGACGAGGACGCCATCGCCGCCCGGGTCCAGGCCCACCTCGACGCCGGTGCCGACCACGTGTGCGTGCAGCACCTCGTCGCCGACCGCACCGTGCCGCCCGTCGCCCAGTGGCGTCGTCTCGCCGAGGCGCTGCTGTGAGCCGCCATCAGGACCGTGTGGCCATCGTGACCGGTTCGGCCGCCGGTATCGGCCGGGCCACCGTCGAGAAGTTCCTCGCCGAGGGTGCCCGCGGCGTGGTGGCCGTCGACGTCAACCGTGATGCGCTGGCCTGGGCCGCCGGCAACGACCGCATCGCCACCCTCGCCGGCGATCTCACCGACCCGGCGGTCAACGCCGAGATGGTGCAGCTCGCCGTATCGCGGTTCGGTGGCCTCGACGCCGTGGCCCTCAACGCCGGCATCGTGGTGCAGGGCACCATCCAGCGCGGCTCGCTCGAGGACTACGACCGGACCATGGACATCAACGTGCGGGCGGTCGCCCTCGGGATCCGTGCCGCCCTGCCGGAGCTCGAGAAGCGACCCGGCGGCGCCATCGTGGTCACCGGCTCGGTGTCGGGCCTGTTCGGCGATTCCGGGCTGTGGGCCTACAACGCCTCGAAGGCCGCGGTGGTGAACCTGGTGCGTTCGGTGGCACTCGACATCGGCCACCTGGGGATCCGCATCAACGCCGTCTGCCCCGGCCCCGTGAACACCGCCATGACCGCCAACGTCGCCGGCAAGCCCATGGAAGGGGCGATGAAGGCCCGCATCCCGTTGCAGCGTTTCGCCGAGCCCAGCGAGATCGCCAACGTCATCGCGTTCCTGGCTTCGACGGAGGCATCGTTCGTGACCGGTGCCGAACTCCCCGTCGACGGTGGCGTGACCTGCGGGACCGGCCAGTGGGCCACCACCGGCGGTCGACGCTCGGGTCACCTCTGATAACTACCTTTCAGGTAATTTCATAACGTTCCATATACTTTGACCTCCATGGAGGCCGGGGACGACTCGTGGGCGGTCCTGTCGATCGAGCAGTTGTTCGGCGTCGGGATGACCCGGGGAGACATCCGTTCCGCCTGCCGCCGGGGCTCGCTCATGGCGCTCGGCGGCGGGCTGTACCTGCGTGGGTGCCGTCACGCCGGCGACGAGGGCTGGCGGCAGGACGTGGTCATCGCCTGCGCCCGTCGGCCCGACGCCGCCGTGTGCGGCGAGACCGCGGCGGCATTGCGGAGCCTCGACGGGTTCGCACCCGGCGCGCCGATCACCCTGGCGACCGAACCTTCCGGCTCACCCGGGCCGGGAGTTCGCCGGATCACCCGGCTCGGGCCCGTGGTGCAGATCTCCGGCCTCCCGGCGACCGACATCGACGAGACCCTGCTCGACCTCGGTGCCTCACTCACCCCCCGGCCCGGGTGCCACGGTGCCACCCGCCCCCTCGACCCCGTCGAACTGGTCGAGCTCGCCGTCGAGGATGCCTTGCGGCGCGGGCTCACCACGGTCGACCGGCTGCGCGAGATCGTGGCCGCGGCCAACCGCTCCCGACCGGGCCGACGAGTGCTCGCCGCGGTGTTGGCCGACCGCCCCGCCGGCGCCGCGCCCACCGAGAGCTACCTCGAGACCCGGTGCCTGCAGGTCCTGCGCCACGGCGGCCTCGGGGACTTCGAGCGACAGGTCGTGCTCGAGGACCACGACGGCGTCATCGGCCGGGTCGACCTGTGCCGGAACCGGGTCGTGCTCGAACTCGTGGGGGCTCGCTGGCACCTCGATCGCTTCGATGCCGACCATCGTCGCTACGCCCGCATCTCGGCGGCCGGCTACCGGCTCCTGCCGTTCACCTTCTCCGACGTGGAGCACCGGCCGGACCACGTCACGCGGTCGACTGCAGCCGCCCTGGCCGGCGTCGAGAGCCGGCCATGAACGTGTTTGTAGCGAAATGGTTCAAGGGTCGCGATGCCCAAATCAGGGACAGCTCCCTGACCAGCAGTTTCGCGTTTACGTACCGATAGGTACGGCTCAGGCCCGAACCATTTCGCTACATGCTCGACCGTCGGCCTGCGCCGATGCCCGCCCGAACTGCCCGAACCGGTGCCGGACCGACCGGGAACCGGCGTGCACCTGGCCCGAACCCGCCCGACGACGGCACCGGGCCGGCCGGCCCGGCCCGGCCCACACCTGGCCCGCACCCGGCCCACACCCGGCCACGATCGCCCCGAGGGGGGCCTCGACCACCGACGGCTAAGGTCCCCGGCGGGACCGACCAAGGGGGAAGCGGTCCCCCCGGTACCGACCAAAGGGGGAAGCACCATGCATGGAGCCCGACCGTCCGCGCCGCGGATCGAACCACGCGCAGACCTGCTCGACAAGATCCGTGAGTCCATGAAGAGCTCGCCGGTCAACGCCGTGAACGTGGTGGGCACGATGGCTCACAACAAGAACCTGAACCGGGCGTTCGGCACCTTCGCCCAGGCGGTGCTGTTCGACAGCGGGGTGAGCCGGCGCAACATCGAGCTCGCCGTGCTGCGCATGGGGTGGAACTGCCAGGCCGTCTACGAGTTCGGCCAGCACACCCTGTTCGGTCGCGATGCCGGGCTGAGCGACGAGGAGATCTACTTCGTGACCCGGCCGCTCGGCCAGCACGACTGGGCCCCCCAGGAGCGCGCCCTGTTGCAGATGGTCGACGACCTCTACAGCGACGACTGTGTGAGCGACGCCACCTGGACCGAGGCCACCAGGTATTTCGACACCTCGGCGATGATCCACCTGCTCATGGCCGCCGGTTGCTACCGGGTGGTCAGCGGGTTCCTCAACTCCGCCGGCGTGCAACTCGACGAGGGCGTCCCCGGCTGGCCGACCGCCCCGGCCACGCCCGCCGCCCCGAGCGCAGGGAGCTGACCGATGGCCTATCCGCTCGAAGGCATCAAGGTCCTCGACTTCACCCGGGTGCTGGCCGGACCGTTCGCCACCCGCATCCTGTCCGACCTCGGCGCCGACGTGCTCAAGGTCGAACCCCCCGAGGGCGACATGACCCGCACCATCGGCCGCAAGACCGCCGGCATCTCGGGTCTCTACACCCAACAGAACGTGGGCAAGAGATCGATCTGTCTCGATCTGGCCAAGCCCGAGGCGCAGGCGGTGGCCCGCCGGCTGGCGGCCGAGGCCGACGTCGTCACCGAGAACTACCGGCCCGGCGTGATGGCCAGCTTCGGGCTGGGTTGGGACGACCTGCGCGCCGTCAACCCCAAGCTGGTCATGATGTCGATCTCCGGCTTCGGCCAGGAGGGCCCCGAACGCGAGCGGGCCAGTTACGCCCCGATCATCCATGCCGAGATGGGCCTGCTGCAGCGCCAGCAACAGGTGAGCGGTGCCGACCGTCCGGTCGACCTGGCCCTGTCGGTGGCCGACACCTCCACCGGCATGCACGGCCTGATCGGTCTGCTCGCGGCCCTGCACCACGCGCAGCGCACCGGTATCGGCCAGCACGTCGACATGGCGATGATCAACGCGTTGATGTTCACCGACGACTACGTGCACTTCGCCATCGACGGGGCCCGTATCGGCAACGGTGGCGGCATCGTATTCGAGGCCACCGGCGGGCCGATCATGGTGGCCGGCGACGAGAAGTGGTACTGGCGGGTGCTCAACACCCGCGCCGGCCTGGTCGACCCGACCCCCGAGGGCGCGGATCTCGAGACGAAGATCCGTCTGCGCCGTGAGGCCATCGAGCAGTACTTCCTGTCCTTCCCCGACCGGGAGTCGCTGGTGGCCAAGCTGAACGAGGTCAACCTGGCCTGGGGCGACGTGTTCGATCACCGGGAGGTGCTCGACAAGCAGGGCTCGATCGAGGCCCGGCAGATCCTCACCGAGGTCGACGACCGCGACGGCGGCCGGCGCCGGGTCACCCAGACGCCGTACAAGTTCTCCGACGCCGACGCCGGGGTGCGCGGCCCGGCCGCGTACCGGGGCGAGCACAACTACCAGGCCCTCGACGACTGGCTCGGCATGACCGCCGGCGAGGTGGATGCCCTGGTCGATGCCGGGGCGCTGCTGGCCGAGGACGCCGCGCAGCAGGAAGAGCGGGGCTGAACATGCCGATCGACCCGAAGCGCGAGAGCTGGAAGCCGGGCCAACCCTGGGAAGCGGCGATCGACGACATCGGCTACATCCGCGGCCTGGCCGCCGAGATGGGCGGCCAGGAGCGCGTCGAGCGCCAGCACGCCGGAGGCCGCTACACGGTGCGCGAGCGCATCGCCGAGCTCGTCGACGACGGCAGCTTCGTCGAGGCCGGCCCGTTGGTCGGCGCCGCCGAGTACGACGCCGACGGCAACCTGGTCGCCTTCACGCCGGGGGCCTACGTGCACGGCCTCGCCGAGATCGACGGCCGCCCGGTGGCGGTCGGCGGCGACGACTTCACCATCTCCGGCGGCTCACCGCACGACGTGCACAAGCGGCCCCACGACTTCATCCACCCCTTGGCATTGCAGTACGGCATCCCCCTGGTGCACCTCGTCGAGGGCGTGGGCCACAGCTCCAAGGCCGACGAGGCGTCGGGCCACATGGGGTTGCCCGCCGGTGACCTCTGGTGGCAGATGAGCCAGCTGCTCGCGACCGTGCCGGTGGCGTCGGCCATCATGGGCTCCGTGGCCGGCTGGCCGGCCGGGATCGCCCTGATGTCGCACTTCACGGTGATGGTGAAGGGCAAGTCGCAGATCTTCCCGTCGGGCCCGCCGGTGGTGCAGCGGGCCATCGGTGAGAAGCTCGACAAGGAGGCGCTCGGCGGCTCGCAGATGCACGTGCACGAGTCGGGCCAGGTCGACAACGAGGTCGACACCGAGGAGGAGGCGTTCGAGCAGATCCGCCGGTTCCTGTCGTACCTGCCGAACACCACCGCCGACGTGGCGGCCCGGGTCGAGACGGGCGACCCGCCCGACCGGCGGCCCGAGGAGCTGCTGAACCTGATCCCCACCAACCGGCGGCGCGGGTACGACGCCCGGGCGCTGATCCGCCATGTGGTCGACAACGGCGAGTTCTTCGAGATGCGCCGCCACTACGCCGGCGCGGTCATCACCGGCTTCGCCCGCCTCGACGGCTACAGCGTCGGCATCCTGGGCAGCGACCCGATGAAGCTGGCGGGGGCCATGGACGGCAACGTGGCCGACAAGTACACCCACTTCGTCGACCTGTGCGACGCGTTCAACCTGCCGATGGTGATCTTCCTCGACATGCCCGGGTTCATGCTGGGCTCGGCCGCGGAGCGCAAGGCCACGATGCGACGGGGCGTCCGGGCGTTGATCGCCAGCGCCGAGGCCAAGGTTCCCAAGGTCGAGTTCAACGTGCGCAAGAGCTACGGCGTGGCTGCTGACGCCCCCAACAGCATCGGCCAGCCGAACGGGCTGAACCTGCGCTTCGGTTGGCCGGCGGGCGAATGGGGCGGCATCCCCATCGAGGGTGGGGTTGCTGCCGCCTACCGACGCGAGATCGAGGCGGCGCCCGACCCCGACGCCCACCGGGAGATGATCGAGCAGCGCCTGCTGCGGTTGCGTTCGCCGTTCCGGGCCGCGCATCAGGGCGATGTCACCGATCTGATCGACCCGCGAGACACCCGGCGGCTGGCGTGCACGTTCGTGAAGCTGGCCCAGCCGGCGCTGGCGAAGCTGGCCCAACGCCCGAAGCGAGCGGTTCGTCCCTGAACGCCGCAGGGCGGGGGCGCGATGCGCCCCCGCCCTGGTTCGGCGGCATCTGGTCCGGCGGCGAGTGCGACCGGACCCCGACGACAGGTTCAGTCGGCTGCGGCCTCGACCATGATCTCCACGCGCGCCGCAGGGGCGGCAAGACGCGCTTCGACGGTGGCCCGGGCGGGGGTCGCGCCGGGAACGATCCAGGCCTTCCACGCCTCGTTCATCTCGGCCCAGTCACCGATGTCGACGAGCCAGATGTTGGCCTTGATCAGCTTGCTCTTGTCGGAGCCGGCCGCAGCGAGCAGCTCGTCGATCTGGGCGAGGATCTGTTCGGTCTGGCCCTTGGTGCCGACCGTGGTATCTGCAGCGATGAGGCCGGCAAGGTACACGGTCCCGCCGTGCACGACGGCGGAGCTCATGATCGGACCGGGGTTGATGCGCTCGATGGTCATGGCACCTTGTAGCACGGCCGGCCCACCGGGAGCGACTCCGTACCTTGCGGTACGGTCCCCTCGGGCCGGGCGACCGGGCCGGGCGACCGGGCCGGAACGGTCCCGGCGCCGATGGCCCGTCGGCGTCGGCCGTCAGTCGAACAGGTCGGGCTCGAGACGGGTCACCCAGTCGTAGAGCGGTTGGAACCCGAAGCGGCCGGCCTCGTGGCTGCCGACCTGGGTGGCGGTCATGGCCGCCGTCGCCGGGTCGATGAGGACGGGCTCGATCCGGGTGCAGGACTCGACCAGCAACTGCGCCTGGCAGGTGCGCTCCATGGTCACGAACCAGAACGCCGCCTCGTCGACGCTGTGGCCGACGGTGAGGTTGCCGTGGTTGGCCAGGATGGCGGCCTTGCGCCCACCCAGCGCCGCAGCGATGCGATCGCCCTCGGCCACGTCGAGCACCACGCCGGTGAAGTCGTCGAACACCGCATGGTCACCGAAGAAAATGCACGAGTCCTGGGTGAGCGGGTCGAGCGGGCGACGGAAGGCCGACCACGCCTTGCCGTACACCGAGTGGGCGTGGGCCGCAGCAATGACGTCGGGCCGGGCCCGGTGCACCCGGGAGTGGATGGCGAACGCCGCCTGGTTGAGCGGATGGTTCCCCTCGAGGATCTCACCCTCGTGGTTGACCAGCAGCAGGTCCGACACCCGGATGTGCTTGAAGCTCACCCCGAACGGGTTGACCCAGAAGCGGTCGGGGAACTCGGGGTCGCGGGCGGTGATGTGCCCGGCCACCCCCTCGTCGAAGCCGAAGCGACCGAAGATGCGGAACGCGGCGGCGAGGCGTTGCTTCACGTGCAGACGGGCTGCGGCCGGGTCTTGCGGCAGCGCAACCGCCTGCGGGATGTTCGGTTCCAGCACGACGGGATCGGCGAGGTCGGTCATGGTCACCCTTTCCGCCGTGCCCTGCGGCCCGGCCCGGTCCGGCAGTGTAGGGCCGCCATGGCGGCCTCGCCCGACCGGCCGCGGCCGGCCCATCGGGCCGGTGGCGCTCAGCGACCGATCAGGCGGCGCCACCATCCTGCGGCCGGCGCTCCGCCGGCGGACGCAGTTGCCGTCACCGCCCCGGAGCGACACTGGCAGCGCTCGGCCTCGGGCACATCGCCGAGCACCTGCTCGACATGGGCTCCGCACCCGGACCAGGACGGACGGTGACAGGTACGGCACGAAGTACGCTTACACATACCCCCCAGGGTATCTACGTCGGGTCCGTCGAGCAACCATCGGGACGGGACACGGCAGCGCACGGGGCAACGAGCGACGCCAGCGGGACGCCGGGTACGGGTCCCGGTAGGGTGGGCCCAGCGACCGAGGGAGCGCCACATCATGCACATCGGGATCTTCGCCGGCGACGTCACCGGCCCCACCGCTCTGTCCCGCCTCGTGGACGAGGCCGTCGCCGCCGAGGCGGAAGGGTTCCATTCCTTCTGGCTGCCGTGGATCTCCGCCCACGACCCGATGATCGCCCTGTCACTGGCCGGTCAGCGCACCTCGCGCATCGAGCTCGGCACCGCCGTCATGCGCACCTACCCGCGGCACCCCGCCGACATGGCACCCGCCGCAGTGACCGCGGCGGTGGCCACCGGCGGTCGATTCGTGCTGGGCATCGGGCCGTCGCACAAGCCGCTGATCGAGGGCGCCTTCGGGTACTCCTTCGCCGCACCGCTGCGCCATACCGAGGAGTACCTCACGGTACTGACCGGGCTCCTGGCCGGCGAAACGGTCCATTTCTCCGGCACCGACTACACGTCCCACCACCGGCTGATGCATCCGGATCGACCGGCTGCACCGGTGCCGGTGGTGGTGGCCGCACTGGGGCCGAAGATGCTGGCCCTCGCCGGGCGGATGACGGCCGGGACCTTCACCTGGATGACCGGTCCGGTCACGATCGGTGAGCACACCGTCCCGCAGATCAACAGCGCGGCGCAGGCGGCGGGACGACCGCAGCCGCGCGTCATCGTCGGCGCACCGGTGCTCGTCACCGATGACGTGGACGCCGGGCGCGCCCGCGCCGCCGACGTTTTCGCCCGCTACGGCGGCCTGCCGTCGTACCGGGCGATGTTGGACCGCGAGGGTTGGACCCACCCCGCCGATGCCGCCCTGGTCGGCGACGAGGCCACCGTGGCTGCGGCCCTGGCCCGTTTCCGTGACGCCGGGGCCACCGACTTCGCCGCCGTGGA
>CAIXPF010000024.1 GCA_903921205.1 uncultured Acidimicrobiia bacterium
ATCGTGGCGGGCAGTCGGTTTGCCGAATGCCGCTTCGGCCTCGTATGCTCAGCAGCCGCCTTGTGGGGCGTTGCGCGCCCACGCCAGGAAGGAACTTTTCGTGCCCACCTATAGCCCCAAAGCCAGCGAGATCACCCACAGCTGGTACGTGATCGATGCCGAGGGTCTCGTGCTCGGCCGGATGTCGACCGAGGTCGCCCGGCTGCTGCGCGGGAAGCACAAGCCCACGTTTGCGCCGCACCTCGACACCGGCGACCACGTGATCGTGATCAACGCCGACAAGGTCGTGCTGACCTCGAACAAGGCCGAACGCAAGGACGTGTGGCGCCACTCGGGGTATCCCGGTGGTATCAAGCACAGCACCTACGGCCAGGAACTGCAGAGCAAGCCCGAGGAAGCGGTGCGCCGCACCATCAAGGGCATGCTCCCCAAGAACCGTCTCGGCCGGGCGATGGCCGGGAAGCTGAAGGTCTACGCCGGCCCCGAACATCCCCACGCGGCTCAGAACCCGCAGCCGCTCGAACTCTCCCACGCTCGCGCCCGCTAGACGCCCGCTCGACACGACGAAAGAACCCCGCCATGCCGAAACCCCTCGTCCAGTCGACCGGCCGTCGCAAGGAAGCCGTCGCACGGGTCCGCCTGCGCGCCGGTAGCGGCGCCATCACCGTGAACGGCCGTCCGGTCGAGAACTACTTTCCGAGCGAGACCCACCGGATGATCCTCAGCGAGCCCCTTCGCCTGACGAGCACCAACGAGGTCTATGACGTCGACTGCGCCATCGACGGTGGCGGCATCAGCGGTCAGGCCGGAGCCCTGCGGCTCGGGATTGCCCGAGGCCTCGTCGAGCTCGACCCAGAGCTGCGTCCGACCCTGAAGAAGGCCGGCATGCTGACGCGTGACGACCGGAAGAAGGAGTCCAAGAAGTACGGCCTCAAGAAGGCCCGTAAGGCTCCGCAGTACTCGAAGCGCTGATCGGTCCGGCGCCTACGCTGGTCCCATGACGCTCACATTCGGCACCGACGGCGTTCGCGGTGCCGCCAATATCGAGTTGACCGCCGAATACGCCCTGGCCTTTGGCCGGGCGTTGGCGCGTGTGCTCGCTCCAGGCGAGGTGGTGATCGGCCGGGACACTCGTGAGTCGGGCCCGATGCTCGAAGGCGCTGTGTCGGCCGGGTTGAGCGCAGAAGGGGTTGACGTCCGGCTCCTCGGGGTCTGCCCGACGCCGGCCGTGGCCCGGGCGTGCGTGGCCGAGCGGACTGCGGGGCTGATGATCTCGGCCTCGCACAACCCCTTCGGCGACAACGGGCTGAAGGTGTTCGCGCCCGGTGGGCTGAAGCTGTCCGACCAGCAGGAATCGGGGTTCGACCCGGTGCTGCGGCGGCTGTTGGCTGCGGGCCCGGGGGCAGGCCAGGCCCGGGTGGGTCGGATCGCGGCCGATCCGGCTGTGCTCGGGCAGTACGCCGATGCCGTCGTCGCCTCGATCGACGGGCGAGACCTCGCCGGGGTGCATCTCGTGGTGGATTGCGCCAACGGCGCGGCGTCGCAGGTGGCGCCCGAGGTGCTGCGCCGGCTCGGCGCAACCCTGACGGTGCTTGCGGATCACCCTGACGGCCGCAACATCAACGCCGGTTGCGGATCGACCCATCTCGAGGGTCTGCAGCAGGCCGTCGTCGGTGAGGGGGCGGCGCTGGGCCTCGCCTTCGACGGCGATGCCGACCGACTCCTGGCGGTCGACCATTTGGGTCGGGTTGTCGACGGTGATCAGCTGATCGCTGTCAGCGCGCTCGACCGCCATCGTCGCGGCGCGCTGGTTGCGGACACGGTCGTGGTCACGGTGATGACGAACCTGGGCTTCCGGATCGGTATGCGCAGGCACGGCATCGATGTTCGGGAGACCGCTGTCGGCGACCGGTACGTGCTCGAAGCCCTCGAGGCCGGCGGGTTCGTCCTCGGTGGTGAGCAGTCGGGGCACCTGATCTTCCGGGATCTCGCCACGACCGGGGACGGCCTGCTGAGCGCGGTGCAGATCCTCGACCTGGTCCGTCGCAGCGAGTCCACGCTCGCTGACCTCGCTGATGAGGCGATGACCAGGTTGCCGCAGGTGTTGCGCAACGTGCGGGTGAGCGGCCCCGCCTCGGCGGTGGTGCAGGCCATCGCCGGGCCGATCGAGGCGGTGTCGGCGCGGCTCGGCGACGGAGGGCGGGTCTTGGTCCGTCCGTCGGGGACCGAGCCACTGGTGCGGATCATGGCCGAAGCCGCCGAGGAGGCCGATGCCGAAGCGGCAGTCGGCGAGCTGGTCGCAGCGGCCGAGGCAGCCGCGGCGGCCGGAGCTGCGCGCGTGGGCACCGGAACGGCCTGACGGCGGCAGGGTCGGCCGATGGGTCGGCCGATGGGTCGGCCGATGGGTCGGCGTCCTGCAGTGCCTGCGGTGGGGGTGTCTGCGGGGCTGGTTCGTCGGCCCTGTCTCCCTGGGCGGTTAGCCTTTCCGGGGCCGCTGCAGCACCGGGCGGTACCTCGGCCAAACGGGAGCGCAGCCATGTGCGGGATCATTGCCGTCCTCCGGCGTCGGATCGACCGACCGTTACTCCAGCCCAGCACCCTGCTCGAGCTCGTCGCCTCGGCTGATGCGGCCCTCGCGGCGGCGCAACAGGCCGAGCAGCTGACCACCGCCGTGGACGCCGCGAGCAGGGAGCTGCGGGTGCTCGATCGCCACCTCCGAGGCATCGGAGGCGTCCACGCCCTGGTGGTGGACCGGGCGTTGGCGGCACAGATCGCCGTGCAGTTCGGCCGGTTGGCGGAGCTGGCGAGCCGCATCGAGGCGCGGATCGACCGGGACGGGGCAGAAGGCCACCTTGCCCCCGCCGAGGTCGAAGTACGTTCGGCTTCGCTGATCGGGCTCAAGGACGTGTTGTGGTCGCTGGTGCAGGACCGGCAGCGCACCGCTCGTGCCGTGACCGCTCTGGCCGGTGCGAACCCAACGCTGTCCGCCGTGGGGGCGTTCCTGTCGATCCAGGAGGCCCTGTCGGCGATCGACCGGCTCGAGGTACGCGGTCGCGACTCGGCGGGCCTGCATGTGCTGGTCCGCAACCATGGCCTCGATCTCGACAGTGCGCCGCTCGCCGCCCTGTTGGGGGAGCGTTCGGCCGACCCGCTGTTCAGTTCCGGGTCGGTCCGTCACGCCGACGGTGGATCGCTCTCCTTCGTCTACAAGGCGGCGGCGGAGATCGGCGAGCTCGGCGACAACGTCAAGGCCATGCGTGCCGCGATCGAAGCCGACGAGCTTCTGCGGCGGGCGGTTTCGGCCCCCGACGCCGAGGTCAACGTGCTCGGCCACACCCGTTGGGCATCGGTCGGTATCATCTCGGCCCCCAACGCCCACCCGCTCAACTCCGAGGAGGTCGGGCGCTCGTCCGGGCCGTACACGGCCGCAGCGCTCAACGGGGACGTCGACAACTTCGCCGATCTCAAGGCCACCTACGGCCTGGCCATCCGGGGTGAGATCACCACTGACGCCAAGGTCATCCCGACGCTCGTCAGCCGGGCCATCGAGGCCGGTGCCGAGCCGCTCGAGGCGTTCCGTCGCTCCGTGGCGCAGATGGAGGGGTCGGTGGCGATCGGAGCTCAGGTGGCGGCAGAACCCGACCGCCTGTTGCTCGCCCTGCGCGGATCGGGCCAGGCGCTCTACGTCGGGGTGACCGAGGACGCCTACCTCGTGGCCAGCGAGCCCTACGGGCTGGTCGAGGTGGCCGACAGCTACCTGCGACTCGACGGCGAGACCCCCTCCGACCCGTCCAACCCGGCCGGCAGCCGGGGCCAGATGGTGTCCCTTCGAGCCGCCGACGCCGGCGATGCCACCGCCATCCGCCGGTACTCCTACGACGGGACCGAGCTTCCGGTCGGGGCCGCAGAGCTGGTTGTTCCGCAGATCACGACACGCGACATCGACCGTGGTGACCACCCCCACTTCCTGCTGAAGGAGATCTCCGAGTCACCGGGCTCGTTCCGCAAGACCCTGCGGGGCAAGCTCATCGAGCGTGAGGGCACGGTGCACGTCGAGCTGGGGGAGGAAACGCTGCCCCGGCGCATCCGCCGGGCGCTCGCCGACGGCACCACCCGGCGGGTGTTGGTCATCGGGCAGGGCACCGCGGCGGTGGCCGGCCAGGCGCTGGCGCTGGCGCTCGGCGCGTTCCTGCCGGAGGCACCGCTCGAGGTGATCGCCCTGCCGGCCACGGAGGTCTCGGGGTTCGGGCTGCGTTCGGACCTGTCCGACACCCTCACGGTGGCCATCAGCCAGTCCGGCACCACCACCGACACCAACCGCACCGTCGACCTGATCCGCTCGCGGGGCGGATCGGTGGTGGCCATCGTCAACCGGCGCCAGTCCGACCTCACCGACAAGGCCGACGGGGTGCTCTACACCTCCGACGGCCGTGACGTGGAGATGTCGGTGGCATCGACCAAGGCCTTCTACTCGCAGATCGCCGCCGGGGTGCTGCTCGCCGCAGCGATCGCCGACGCAGTGGGTGGGCCCGACGACGAGCGCACCCGGACACTCCGCCAGGAGGTCCTGACCGCCCTAGCCGACCTGCCGACGCAGATGACTGCGACCCTGGCGCTGCGCGACCAGGTCGCCGACGCCGCCCGACGGTTCGCCCCGCAGCGGCGCTACTGGGCGATCGTCGGCAACGGCCCGAACCTGATCGCGGCTCGTGAGGTGCGGATCAAGCTGTCGGAGCTCTGCTACAAATCCATCGCCTGCGACGTCACCGAGGACAAGAAGCACATCGATCTGTCCTCGGAGCCGCTGATCCTGGTGTGCGCGGCCGGCCTCGCCGGTTCCACGGCCGACGACGTGGCCAAGGAGGTCGGCATCTACCGGGCCCACCGGGCCGCGCCCATCGTGGTCGCCTCCGAGGGGCCGGAGCGGTACCCGGCGGCGCTGGCCTTCATCCGCGTGCCCGCCACCCACCCGCTGCTGGCCTTCGTCCTGTCGGCGATGGTCGGGCACCTGTTCGGCTACGAGGCGGCCCTGGCCATCGACGCGCTGGCGGTGCCATTGCGCGAAGCCCGTGCCGTCATCGAGCGGGCGGTCTCGCGTGGCGTCACCGGCGATGGCCTGCGCAGCCTGGCCCGCGAGTTCGAGCCCCTGGCGACCCGCTTCTTCAACGGGCTGCGGGCCGGCAGCTACGACGGCCACCTCGAGGCCTCCACCGCCGCCCGCCTCGGTTCGCTGCTGCGCTACGCCACCGGCGTCGTCCCCCTGGGTGCGTACCAGCTCGAGTGGGGCAAGGTCGGTACCCCGGCCGTCGTCATCGACGACCTGACCCGGGCCCTCACCGCTGCGGTCGACGAGCTCACCCGCCCGGTGGACGCCATCAAGCACCAGGCCAAGACCGTCACGGTGGGTATCTCCCGTTCCGACGAGTCGCTGCTGGAGACTGCGCTGGTGAAGGCCGTCATCGACGCCGGCGCGGCGCGGGACCGGCTCAGCTACGACACCCTGCGGACCCTTGCCGCACTCACCCCGACGGTGCAGGAGGTCATCGGCTACACCCGGTACCGCCTCGACGGCTCGCCCGACAGCGATACCTGCACCATCACGGTGGCCGACCGCGGCGGGATCGCCCGTGACCTGCCGCTGCGCACCGAACGCAACCCCCGGCTGCGTGGCACCAAACACCTGGTGGCCTCGGAACAGCTCGTGCTGGTGGCCCGGGGTCGTGCCGACGGCAGGCTCATCGTCATCGTCCCCGAGACCAAAGGCGGTGAGACCACCGGTATCACGCTGCTGCACGTACGCTTCCACGACCGCCTGCCGGTGGCCACGCTGCGCACCGCGCTCGCCGGGTATCGCAACCGGTACCGGGTCCTGGAGGACGCCGTGACCGAGACCGAACCCACCTTCCGGGAAGACCTGCTCGAGTCGGTGCCGGTGTCGGAACTGCTCACCGAACCGATCAGCATGCTGGCCGACCGCTGGCGGGTGTGAGACCGGCTGCCGCGGACCGCGGGCAGTAGCGTCGTCACGGTGATCGGGCTCGGGGTGGACACGGTCGAGGTGGACCGCTTCCGCGTGGTGCTGCAACGCACCCCCCGGTTTGCTGCCCGCGTGTTCACCGACGACGAGCGCCGCTACGCCGCCGAGCAACGGGACCCCACGCAGCGCCTGGCGGTGCGGTTCGCGGCGAAGGAAGCGGTGATGAAGGTGCTCGGGGTGGGCATCGGGTCGATCCGGTTGCGGGACATCGAGGTGACGCGGGCGGAGTCGGGTGCGCCGGCGCTGCGGTTGCACGGCACCGCGGCCGAGCTGGCCGAACGCCGGGGTGTGACCCGCTGGTGGCTGTCGCTCACCCACACCACGACGGTGGCCACGGCGGTGGCGGTGGCGGAATGATCCCCATCGTGACCCCCGCCGAGATGCGGGAGATCGATGCCGCAGCCCCCGAGCCGGTCGAGGTGCTCATCGAACGGGCGGGCGCGGCCACGGCGTCCGCTGCGCTTCGCCTGCTCGGTTCGGCCTACGGCAAGCGGGTGCTGGTGGTGGCGGGCAAGGGCAACAACGGCAACGACGGCCGGTCGGCCGCCCGACGGTTGACCACCCGGGGGGTCCGGGTGGCGGTCGTCGCACCCGGCGACGCCGTCCCGTCCGGCCCGGCTGTGGACCTGATGATCGACGCGGCGTACGGCACCGGGTTCCGGGGAGCGTGGACGCCGCCGTCGATGGCGGGGGTGCCGGTGTTGGCGGTGGACATCCCGAGTGGCGTCGACGGGCTCACCGGCGCCGCCGAGCCCGGCGGCGTGCTCGAGGCCACGGCGACGATCACCTTCGCAGCCCTCAAACCCGGGTTGGTGCTGCTGCCCGGACGGTCCCTGTGCGGGACGGTGCACGTGGCCCCCATCGGCTTGGACTGCAGCCGGGCACGCGCCTGGCAGGTCGAGGGAAGCGACGTGGCGGCATGGGTCCCGCAGCGCGTCGTCGACAGCCACAAGTGGCGTCACGCCTGCTGGGTCGTGGCCGGGTCGCCGTCGATGCCCGGGGCGTCGCACCTGTGCGTCGGGGCCGCCCTGCGGGCCGGCTGCGGATACGTGCGGCTCAGCTCGCCGGGTCTGGACCGGTCGGTGGGGGCGCCGACGGAGGCCGTGTACCACCCGACGCCGGCCGCAGGCTGGGCCGACGCCCTCGCCGCGGACGCCGGGCGGTTCGCGTCCCTGGTGATCGGCCCGGGCCTCGGTCGCTCACCCCAAGGCGATCGCGAAATCGCCAGGGCCGTGGTCGCCACGGCGCTCCCGCTGGTGCTCGACGGTGATGCCCTGTCGGCGCTGGGGACGCAGGCCGGGGAGCTGTTGCGGCTGCGCGCCGGTGCCACGGTGCTGACTCCCCACGACGGCGAGTTCGAGCGTCTGGCCGGCCGTCGCCCCGGATCGGATCGCTTCCGCGCGGCGCGGGACCTGGCGGCGGGATGCGGGGCCGTGGTGCTGCTGAAAGGGCCGACCACGGTGGTGGCCGACCCCGAGGGTCGGGTCGGCGTTTCCCTCGCCGGTGACGCCCGATTGGCGACCGCAGGCAGTGGGGACGTGCTGGCCGGGATCATCGGGGCGCTGCTGGCCCAGGGGCTCGACCCGTGGCGCGCCGCGCTGGCCGGGGCCGAACTGCACGGCCGGGCCGGGGGCCGCGGTCCGCAGCGCGGGCTGGTGGCCGGCGATCTCGTGGGGTTGCTGCCCGACGTCTGGGCCCACCTCGACGAACCGGCCGCCGGGCCGGCTCGTCCTGCCTGGTCGGTGGGGGCATGACCCGCTCGTGGGTGGTCATCGACCACGAGGCGCTGCGCCACAACCTGGCCGTTCTGCGTCGTGCCGTCGGGGCAGGCACCGAGTTGTGCGCAGTGGTCAAGGCTGACGGGTACGGTCACGGTGCCCTCGAGGTCGCCCGGACCGTGCTCGACGCCGGGGCGGGCGCGTTGGCGGTGGCCCACGCGCACGAGGGCGCAGCGCTGCGTGCCGCCGGGGTGCAGGCGCCGATCCTGCTGCTGTCCGAGCCGGTCGACGCTGCGGAGCTCCGGGCGGTCGTCGAGCACCGCTTGCAGTCGGCGGTCTACTCCGAGGCCGGGATCGATGCCCTGGCGGCAACCGGCGCCGAGCTCGACGTACACCTCAAGGTGGATACCGGCATGCGGCGGGTCGGTGCCGAACCGGCCGATGCCCTGACACTGGCGGTACGCATCGCCCGTTCGCCCGGCTTGCGTCTGCGGGGGCTTTGGACGCACTGCGCCGTCGCCGACGAGCCCGACAACGCGTTCACCGCCGTGCAGGTCGAGCGCTTCGCCGAGGTCGCGGATCGTCTGCGGCGCGCCGGGTTCGAGGTGCCGGTCCGCCATGTCGGGAACTCGGCTGCGCTCTTCGCCCATCCGGGCAGTCACCATGACATGGTCCGGCCGGGTATCGCCCTGTACGGGGTGGCGCCGGCGCCGGCGTTGGCGGCCCATGCCGGCGTGGCCGAACTCCACCCGGTGCTCAGCTGGCACGCCCCGGTGACCATGGTGAAGCGAGTGCCCGCCGGTGAGGGCGTCTCCTACGGCCACCATCGACGGACCGGCCGGGAAACCGTCGTCGCCACCGTTCCCGTCGGCTACGCGGACGGGCTGCCACGCCGCTGGGGTCTACGGGACGGCGTGGTCCTGATCGGAGGCCGTCGCTGTCCGATCCTCGGTGTGGTCACCATGGACCAGGTCATGGTCGACTGCGGGCCCGACGCCGAGGTGACCCGGGGCGACGAGGCGGTGCTGATCGGTCGACAGGGCTCAGCCGAGGTCACCGCCACCGAGATGGCGACGGCGACGGACACCATCGCCTATGAGATCCTCACCCGAATCGGCCCGCGGGTCGAGCGACGACACGTCAACGGGTAGCTGCCGCCAGCACGGCGAACCCGGACCGTTGCCGGGCGGCTCGGGTTGGTTCAGGTCGGTCCAGGTCAGGCGAGCTGTGCCTGCAGCGGCAACCGCTCGTCGGGCAGGATCACCTGACGGGCCCGGTTGGCCGACACGTTGACGACGATGGGGGCGCGGAGGTTCGCAGTGAACTGCTGGTTGTCACGGTCCACGCTGACCAGGCAGCAGATGAACGCGTCGCCGGCGTCGTCGAGGGCGATGGCGGACTGGTCGTCGTCGTTGAGGACCAGCTCGTAGTCCGCGAAGAAGGACCACGGCACCACGGTCAGGAACGCCAGGTCGCCCTCGTCGATGGACTGCAGCCAGTAGTAGTCGGGGTTGTCCTCGACCTCGATCAGCAGCGCCCGCGTGAACTGCGGGAACCCGGGGATGCCGCCGACGAAGTCGACCACGCGGTGATCGTCGAGATCGAGCGCTCCGAATCGGGTTGTCTGCACTTCCATGGGGCGCGTCATCCCTCTGATCGGATCGGACGGTGGACAGTTTGGCCCATGCGGGCCCTGGGCGACGGACACCTGGTCATCGGGCAGCTACTTGGCCGACCGATAGGTCCAGTGCCACGGCTCACCGGCGACGTCCTCGAAGAAGCCGTAGCGCCAGCCGTTGTCACGCATCCAGCCCTGGGCCTTCGCATCGAGATCGAGATCGACCGCGAGGCCCCAACCGTGGTTGCTGGTACCGGGCACGGCCCCGAGACCTCCCTGGCCGTACAGGCCGACCTTGTCGGCCACGGCCACCTGGCCGGCGTAGTCGCGGTAGCTGTCGGTCACCCCGATCGTGACCCCGTCGCGTCGGGCGGCGTTCATGAGCCGGGTGAAGGCATCCGCCGCAGGCCTGGCCAGCTTGTGGTCGCCCTGGCCGATCGGCGTGAGCATCGAATCGGGCAGGCGACCGTTGCCGACGGCCCGCATGGCGTCGGACACGGTGACCGGCGGCAGGTCCGCCGGCTTGGAGGCGTAGACCGGGGTGGTGCCCAGCGCCGTCATGAGCGCCGTGTTCTGTGCCGAACCCGAGTTCGATCCGGCCTGCTGGAGTGCCTGCTGGAAGGAGAACTGGTCGCCGTTCATCCCCAGGGTCGACGTGCCGGGGGATCCTGACAGTGCGGCCTGGACGCCGAGCATGCGCTGGATCTCGTTGATCCGGCTGCGCACGTTGGCCATGCCGACCGTCGACGCGTTGGCGTTGCTCATCGCGGGGAAACTCACGGTCTTGGGATCGGCGGTAGGACGATGGTCCTAAAGGGGTATCCCCAACTCGGATAGCCGAATTTCCCTCGCGGTGAGTAATCGCGCTGTGACTCGGAGTATCCTCTTTGGTGATGCTGGTGCTCACACGACGTACGAACCAGTCCATAGTCATAGGTCCTGACGTGACGATCACGGTTGTCGAGATCCGCGGTGAACAGGTACGTCTCGGCATCTCTGCGCCGAAGCACGTGTCCGTTCACCGTGAAGAGGTGCTCGAACAGATCCGTGATCAGAATCGTCAGGCGGCGGAGCTCGCGGGTACGGATGCCGCGCTCCTGCCCCGACGGGCGGCCGACGGTGCCCGCAACGGCGGGCGCTGAGCCGGCGTCGACCGACCCCCTGCCGGGGGGATGACCCCGGCGCTGCATAGTCCGATTTCCCCACCTTGGCGGTTACAGCACGCGGGGTGAGCCGGTCGAAACCTCTTCTGGGACCATCAACCTAGGTCTGAGGAGTTGTACGACTATGGACGAGTTCATCGCCCTGCTGAACGATCAGCGCCAGTTGTTGGACGACCTGCTGTACCGGCTGGTCGCCGCTCGAGGTGTGCTCGCAGCCGGCGAGATCCGCTTCGTGGGCCGTGCTTCGGCCGAGATCGAGACGGTGATCAACGAGATCTACGTGGCGGAGAGCCGCCGCGCCGAGGCCATCGCCCAGATCGCGCTGCGCCTGGACATCTCGCCCAACAAGATCACGCTGCGGTCCCTCGCCCAGGCCGCCCCCGAGCCGTACCGCAGCGTGCTGGAGCACCTGCACGGCGAGTTCCTCCGTCTCACCGACGAGATCGAGCGGGCCATCGCGACCAACAAGTCGCTCGCAACCAAGGGCGCGGCTGAGCTCAGCCGCATGCTGACCGCGCTCGGCGCCACGCCGAGCAACGACCGGCCGTTGACCTACGGGCCGAACGGACGCCGCCGGGCGGTGGAGAACCGCACCGGTACTGCTGCACTCAACACCTATCGAGGAGGTCAACTGTCATGAGCTGGGTATCACTGCAAATCGGCCTCACGGGCACCAACGCCGCACGCCGTGCGATGGAGCTGGTGTCGGAGAACGTCGCGAACGTCAACACCGAGGGGTACACCCGTCGCCGGATCGACCTCGCCGCCGCTGCGTCGAGCGGGTCGATGAACGGCCAGATGAACGGGCCGCAGACCCCCACCGGCGTCCAGGTGCTCGGGGTGACCCGCATGCGTGACGCCGTGCTCGACAACGCCTACCGGGCCCAGGCGGCCGCGGCCGGCAGCGCCGAGATGCGGGCGGAGATCGCCGCACGTGCCGAGGAGATCCTCGGCCCGCTCGACGGAGGCGCCCAGGTGGCGCTCGGCGAGTTCTGGACCGCCTGGGAGAAGCTGGCGTCGAACCCGTCGGACCTCGCGTCGCGGGCCGGGGTCATCTCCGCCGGTGAGCGCGTCGCCACCTCGCTGCGTGGAGCCGCCGAGCAGCTGAGCTCGATGCAGAAGTTGATCACCGACCGCGGCAGCGCCGTCGTGCGGCAGATCAACACCTACGCCTCCCAGATCGCCCAGCTGAACGGGCAGATCGGCGATGCCACCTTCCGTGGCGCCGCAGCCAACGAACTGCTCGACCAGCGGGATGTCCTGCTGGACAAGCTATCCAAGCTCATCACGGTGTCGACCCGCACCGATCAGGGGATGACCAGCGTCTTCGTCGGTTCGTTCCCGCTGGTGACCGGCATGTCCTCCAACGAGATGGAGGAGGGCACCGGCGGCACGCCGGTCTGGTCGGCAACGGGAACGCCGGTGGAACTCGGCGGGGAGCTCGCCGCGATCCGCGAGGCGGTGAACCTCACCCTGCCAGGGATCGAGACCTCACTCGACGAGATCGCCAGCGTGCTGATCAGCGTGGTCAACACCCAGCACCAGGCCGGCACCAACCTCGACGGCGCGAGCGGCGGCGCGTTCTTCAGCGGGACCACCGCCGCGGACATCCGGGTCACGAGCAGCCTCACGCCTCGCGGCGTGGCGGCGGGCACGACCGGCTCCCCGTCCGACAACCGCAACGCCCTCGCCATCGCCGCTCTCGGGAGCTACCAGGTGCCCGGTGTCGGTGCGGTGGACGACCTCATGGCCAACCTCGCCGGCCAACTCGGCGAGAGCGCCGCCTCCACCGAGCAGATGGCACGGGTGTTCAGCAGCAGCCTGTCCAGCGTCGACGACCAGCGCCAGAGCCAGATGGGCGTCAACCTCGACGAGGAGTTCGGCGACCTGATCCGCTATCAGCGGGCCTACGAGGCCTCGGCCAGGGTCATGCAGATCGCCGACGAGATGCTCGACAAGCTCATCAACGGAACCGGCGTCTGACGCCCGGCTCGCCCGTCCGTCCCCCCGCACCTGATCGCACCACGAGGACCGTCCGATGACCCGTATTCCCACCCAAACGGCTGCGAAGAACATGCAGCACTCGATGGAGAGCAACTTCGCCAGGCTCACCGACGCCCAGCGACAGCTGTCCTCCGGCAAGCGGCTGACCAAGATCTCCGATGCCCCCACCGACGCCATTGCGGCCAACCGCCTACGGGCCAAGGAGTCGATGGCCGGAGCGTTCATCAGCGCCGCCGACGACGGCTTGTCGATGCTCGCCGCCCAGGACACCGCGCTGCAGGACGCCTCGTCGATCCTCAACCGGGTGCGGGAGCTGGTCATCTCGGGTACCTCGAGGCTGCAGAGCCCACAGGCCCGGGCGGCCATCGCCACCGAGCTGGAAACCCTCCGTGACCAGATGGTGACCGTGGCGAACACCCAGTTCGCCGGCCGGTCGGTGTTCGGTGGGTTCGCTGCGTCGGCGGTGCAGAACACGTCGGGATCGGTGGCCTTCGTCGGTGACGAGAACACCGTGGACCGGCGGGTGAGCCCCGAGCTCACGTTGTCGGTCAGCACCAACGGTAAGCAGGTTTTCGGCTTCGAGGCCGGAAGCCCGGCCGGGACCGACAACGTGTTCGCCGTGATCAACCGGGCGGCGGCGGCGATCCGCTCGGCCACACCGGAAGACGCCCGGGCCGAGCTCGACAACATCGACGCCCGCATGATGGACGTGTCCGGTGCACTGGCCTCCGTCGGTGGCCGGGTGAACCAGATCGAGCTGGTGCAGAGCCAGGCCGAGGACTCCATCGTGGCGATGCGCAGCTCGCGCAGCCTGCTCGAGGACGTCGACATGGGTGAGGCCGTGGTGAACCTCAAGGACGCCGAGGCGGCCTATCAGGCCACCCTCGCCGTGGTCGCCCGACTGCACAGCACCTCGTTGCTCGACTTCCTGCGCTGAGTCCTTCGCCTCCGGCGAACCCGATACGAGCCCTCTCGGCGCCGCTTCCGACGGTGTCGAGGGGGCTTCGTCGCGTCCGGGCTCGGGGTGGTGACCCGGGGGCGGGGGAACAGAGTGACCGAGCACGGTTGACGCGAAGGGTGGTGGCTCACCGCGTATGGTGGTCGAACCTGCCGGTTTGGGGCGGGATCTCGTTGCCTCGGAGCGATTCGACGTCGATTCGCTGTTTCGTCGATTCGCTGTGTTGTCGATTCGCTGGTTCGTCGGAGTGGCGGGGCCGGCCGACCGGGTCGTGCGTGGCTGTCGGGTAGCCGTCAGGCCGGGGCGTCGCGGGGTCGGAACACGGGGCAGGCAGGGCCGGGGCGGCGATGGCCTGCGGTGGCCCAGGTGCGTGGACACGATGCCGGTGGGCGGACGCGACACCGGCGCGGGTGTGGCCCCGCGCCGGTCTCGGTCGTGTCGTCAGTCGGCCGGTGGCCGGTGGCCGGTGGCCGGTCAGGCGGCGTGGGGCAGGACCGGTGCGAGATCGTTGCGGCCCGCCGACTCGGCGGCGGTCCGAAGGGTACGGGCGAGCTCGGGGTCGGTCTCGAGACGGCGGCGGGTGCCGTCGCCGTCGAGCTCGGCGCTGTGGGCCAGCACCGCCAGCGCCTCGTTCAGGTAGCTATGGACGACCAGACAGCTCACGATCCCGTGACATCGTGCCGCAGAGGTCGCACCGGCGACGATGACCGATCCGGCGGCACCCGGGTAGCTGCGCATCGCACGGTCGAGCAGCTCCGCCACCTCGTGGTCGTGGAGCAGGCCGACCAGCTTCTCCAACTCGTCGGCGAGGTCGGCGGCCTCGAGTTCGTGCACGGCCCGCACGAGCACCTCGGCCCGTTCGGCCACGGTGCGGGTACCGTCGTCGGCCACGGTCCGCAGGGGACACAACTGGCCGAGGCCGTTGCTGCGCAGCCGCCCGGACCACACCAGCATGCGGTCGAGGTCGAGCTGGCCGGCGAGCTGAGACGCCACCGCCAGGACCACCCGGTTGCCCGGATGGACCTCCCAGACCGCATCGGCGAGCTGATCGCGGGTGCCGGCGGGGTAGCGCTGCAGCTTGGCGAACAGCGGCAGGAGCCGTTCGAGATCGAGCGACCTCGCCACGGTGCGCAGCGCCGGCGAGTCGCGGTCGGCGCAGTCGAAGAGCACCGCCCACGCCTCGATCGCCTGGTCGTTGCAGCGCAGGGTCTCCACCGCGGCCGCAACGGCGTCCTCGCGATGACCGAGGCCCCGGTGGGCCAGGGCGAGCGCCAGTGAGACGCTCTCGGCCCGGAAGCCGGTGAAGTTGTCGTCGTAGTCGGTGATCCCGTCGAAACACGCAACGGCGTCGGCCCACTGGTTGAGGTGGATATGGGACCACCCCTGCAGGTATCGAGCCGGACCTTCGCCGCCGCGGAGCGCCCGGAGGTGATCGAGATACGGCGAGACAGCCGCCGCCTGCCCGGTCTCGCACAGCACGAGCACCGCGAACTCGAGCGCACCGCGGGTGATGGTGGGGTTCTGGGCCAGCTGCGCCGCCCGCTCGAACAAGGCGAAGGCCCGGGCGTGCTCGCCCACCGAACGCAGGGAACGGCCGAGGTCGAAACACTCCTTGTCGGAGTCGGGGATGCCGTCGAGTCCGGCGGTTGCCACCTCGAGGTTACGAGCCCACTTGTTGCGGCCCTTCACGTACTCCTCGAGGTAGCCGCGGTGCAGGTAGCGCACCCCCGGCAGGCTCACGCTGCGAACCGGCGGGGTGCCCGCGCGGGCGTCGGGCTGTTCGTGCAGTGCCCCGACCCAACGGCACGAGGCGCGGCGGAACAGGCGGGCCATGGGCACGCCGCTGGTGGCGCGCACCGGCGCATGGACCGACCCTTGCAGGTCGAACAGCTCGATGATGAACCGTTCCACCGGCGGATCGTCGCCGAGCAGACCACGGATCTCGGGCACGACCCCAGGGTCGAGCTCGAGCCGCTCATCGGCGTCGATGCTGAGGATCCAGGTGCCGCGGGCGGCTGACAGGGCCTGATTGCGGGCCCAGGCGAAGTCGTTTCGCCATTCGCCCTCGATCACGACGGCACCGAGTGAACGGGCAAGCTCCACCGAGTTGTCGGTGGAACCCGTGTCGTAGATGACGATCTCGTCGGCGAGCAGTCGCAGCGAGGCCAGGCAGTCGGCGAGCTCGTCGGCCTCGTTCTTCATGATCATGGCCGCGGAGACCTGCGGCACGCCTTCGGTGGCGTGCACGTACACGCGAGGGCTCACGGTCACGGTCGCACCGAGATCGGTCAGTGCCCGGCTGATCTCGGCGATCGTGGGCCGTGCGGTGCACATCCGGGCGGCGGTGTCCGGGTGGAGCGCGACGCAGGGCCCGTGGAGGTGGGCGAGGGTGAACGGCTCGGTGGCGTCCCGACCGCAGTCCTGGGTCGTGCGACGCACGGCGTCGCGCTTCGCGTCGACGGTGGGCGCATCGGCCGGACACTGTGGCCAGGGTGCACCGTTGGTCCGCGGCACCGCGACCGTCCCGGTGTTCGTAGCATCGTTCAGCGCCGCAGCGAGCTCGTCGAGCCAGGTGCGGCTGGTGACGACACAGGCCGCGTCCACGACCACGACGGGGCGCGGGTCCGATTCCAGCAGGCGTGCGAGCAGCCCATCGCCTTCGGCGACGACCTCGACGCTGCGCCGCAACGAGGCCGAGAGGGCCGGACGGTCCGGCCCGGTGACGATCACCAGGTTGTCGCCGCTGCGCATGGAGGCTCTGGTCGCCTCGACGAGCGCGTTCAGCGTCGCCGGGTTCCGGCTGGCGTCGAGGACGATGTGAAGGGGTGCACGCAGGTTTCCCACGGCAGAACTATCGGCACGCTCGATCCGTGGATGAAGCAGCCGACGGGCGGCAAGATGATCCCACGTCTCAATAGGACGAGCGGACCGGTCGATGTATCCAGGGTGACGCCTCGACGCGTGCTCTTCTTCAGCTCGACCCGAGCGGACTTCTGGCCGCAGGAACCCGTGCTGCGCGCCGCGGTCGCCGACGCTCGTATCGATCCCCTCCTGCTGGTCACCGGCACCCATCTCGACGTGGTCCGGGGCGGTACCGCCGACGAGATCGCCCTGGATGGCCTCGCCGTCGAACGCCGTCCGGTCCGCAACGCCGGCGACGGTCCCGTGGCCATGGCCCGCATGTCGGCCGACGTCCTCGAGGAGACGGAACTCCTGCTTGGCGAGCACCGTCCGCATCTGATGGTGCTGCTGGGCGATCGCCACGAGCTGCTGGCCGCAGCACTGGCCGCGACCATCGCCCGGGTGCCGATCGTGCACCTCCACGGAGGCGAGCACACCGCCGGGGCGATCGACGACGCCATTCGTCACGCCGTGTCGAAGCTGGCCCACCTGCACTGCTGTTCGGCGCAGCCCTACGCCGATCGTCTCGTCGCCATGGGCGAGGAGCCGTGGCGGATCCACGTGACGGGCGCACCCTCGCTCGATCGTCTGGTCGCTGCCGCGCAGGGGGCGACCCTGGCAAGGCTCGAAGCAGTTCTCGGCTGCCGGCTTCCCGGCCCGGTCGGTCTGCTCACCTACCACCCGCCGAGCCTGCACCCCGAACGGATGTCCACCGAGCTCGACGCACTGCTCGGGGCCTGTGATGCGCTGGCCTCGGTGGTCGTCACCTATCCCGGGATGGATGCCGGCGCGGCCGAGGTGCTCGCCCGCCTCGAGCGCTGGGCGTCCGGACGCACCGGCGTGGTCCTCGTCCCGTCGCTTGGCGCTGCCTACCCGATGGCGCTGGCCACGGTCGACGTGGTGGTCGGCAACTCGTCGAGCGGCATCGTGGAGGCTCCGTCGTTCTCCGTGCCGGTGATCAACGTGGGCGACCGCCAGGCCGGACGGATCCGGGCCGGATGCGTGATCGACGCACCGGGTGAGCCGGCGGCCCTGCATCGGGCGATGGCCACGGCCCTGAGCCCGTCGTTCCGTTGCGGCCCGGCGCGCAGCGGCAATCCCCATGGCGACGCACGATCAGCCCGCCGGATCGTCGAGGTGCTCGCTGCGGCGCCGCTCGATGAGCTGTTGGAGAAGAAGGCACCATGACCGGATCAGCAGATTCAGCCCTGAGCCGAGCGCTCATCTCGCCGGACGCCACGCTGCGGGAAGCCATGGCCGCCATCGACGCCGGCGGGATGGAGATCGCGCTGCTCGTCGACGCCGAACGCCGCCTGCTCGCAACGGTCAGCGACGGGGACATCCGGCGTGCCCTGCTGCGTGGGCTCGGACTCGACGACCTCGTCGCATCGGTCGGCAACCGCCGCTTCACCGCGGTGGAGGCCCCGACCGATCGGGCTGCGGTGCTCGACCTGATGCAGGCGCGCTACATCTCGCAGGTTCCCGTGCTCGACCGCGACGGTGCGGTGGTCGGCATGCACCTGCTCCGCGAGTTCGTGACCGCCGCGCCGCTCGACGTCGCAGCGGTGATCATGGCCGGTGGTCGGGGCACGCGCCTGCGGCCGCTCACCGACCGGGTGCCCAAGCCGATGATCCCCGTTGCCGGGAGGCCGATCCTCGAACGGCTCGTGCTGCACCTCGTCGGGTCCGGGGTGACGAGGTTCTACCTCTCGGTGAACCATCTCGCCGAGATGATCGTCGAACACTTCGGTGACGGTTCACGCTTCGGCTGTTCGATCACCTACCTGCACGAGGAGCCATCGCGACCGCTCGGCACCGGGGGTGCGCTCTCGTTGCTGCCCGCCGCGGAGCGACGCAGGGGCCGACCGCTGTTGGTCATGAACGGAGACCTGGTGACGTCGTTCGACGTCGCTGAACTCGTCGCCGCCCATCGCGAGACGGGCGGCGTGGCCACCGTCGGCGCGAGGGAGCACGTCACGGACATCCCCTTCGGGGTGCTGGACTGCGCCGACGGGATGCTCGTCGGTCTGGTCGAGAAGCCCCGGATGAGCTGCCTCGTCAATGCGGGCATCTACGTGCTCGAGCCCTCGGCGGTGGCCTGCGTACCGAGTGGTATTGAATTCCCCATCACCGAGTTGTTGAGTGCGTTGGCGGCGGGTGGGGAACCGGTCGCGGTGCACCGCCTTTCGGGTGATTGGGTCGATGTGGGCCGGCCGGCCGAACTCCGTGCGGCCCGAGGAGAGGAAGCGGCATGAGCACGCCGAATGCAGCAGGGTCCCTGATCGGTCGTCGCGTGGTGGTCACCGGTGCCGACGGATTCATCGGGAGCCATCTCGTCGAGCACCTGGTGCGGCTCGGCGCCGACGTACGCGCCCTCTGCCTGTACAACTCCTTCGGTTCGTGCGGGTGGCTCGACGACGTCGATGCCTCAGTGCGTGCCTCCATCGAGGTGTGGGCAGGCGACATCCGCGATGCGGCGCAGATGTTCGAGCTCGTCGCCGGGGCGGACACGGTGTTCCATCTCGCCGCGCTGATCTCGGTGCCCTACAGCTATGAGGCGCCGGCGAGCTTCGTGGCCACGAACATCAACGGCACGCTGAACCTGCTCGAGGCGGTGCGCCGGCACGATGTGCGTCGCATGGTCCACACCTCGACGAGCGAGGTGTACGGCACGCCGGACACGGTCCCCATCACCGAGACCCATCCACTCAAGGCACAGTCCCCGTACGCTGCGTCGAAGATCGCCGCGGACAAGCTGTGCGAGTCGTTCGCAGCGAGTTTCGACACGCCGGTCGTCGTGCTGCGCCCGTTCAACACCTATGGGCCGCGTCAGTCGATGCGGGCCGTGATCCCGACGGTGCTGCGCCAGCTCCTCGAGCCCGAGGCGACCGTACGGGTAGGTACGCTCGACACCCGACGCGACTTCACGTTCGTGACCGACACCGCGCGCGGCTTCGCCGCCGCGGCGACGGCGGACCTCGCGGCAGGCGAGGTGGTGCAGCTCGGCACGGGCTCGTGTCATTCGGTGGCGGACATCATCGAGGCGGCGGGCCGGTTGTTCCGGGTCGAGCCCACGGTGGTGACCGAGACCGAACGGCTGCGCCCGGCGGCGAGCGAGGTGCAGGTGCTGTTGTCCGACCCCGGCAAGGCGAACGAGCGGATGGGCTGGCAGCCCACCGTGACCCTCGACGACGGTCTGGCCGAGACGGCGCAGTGGCTCGAGAAGTACATCGACCGCTATCCGGACCCGAACCGCTACCACCGATGAACCCCACGGGAAGGTCGGTGGACGGCAGCCGAGCGTCGTCGGTCCCGCTGTCGGCGCCCGATCTCTGCGATCTGGACGCCGAAGCGGTGCGCCGGTGCGTCGCCGACGGATGGGTCTCGACCGCCGGTCCGCATCTCACGGCGTTCGAGGACGCCTTCGCCGCTGCGGTCGGCGCCCGGTCGGCCGTCGCCGTGGCAAGCGGCACCGCGGCGTTGCACCTTGCGTTGCTCGTTGCCGGCGTGGGGCGTGGCGATGAGGTGTGGGTGTCCGACCTGACCTTCGTGGCGTCGGCGAACGGGGCCCGGTACTGCGGCGCGGACGTGGTGCTGGTCGACTCGGAACGGGTGACCTGGAACCTCGACACCGCAGTGCTGTGCGAGGAGCTCGATCGCCGGGCACGCCACGGGAGGCGACAGCCCAAGGCGGTCGTGGCCGTGCACCTGCTCGGTCATCCCGCACCGCTCGGGATGTTGGCCGAGGCGTGCCGGCGTCACGGGGTGACGCTCATCGAGGACGCCGCCGAGGCCCTCGGCGGGGGATGGACGCCGCCGGCCGACGGGTCGTCGCCCGTGACGGCCGGCCGACCGTGCCGATCGGTCGGTACGATCGGCGAGCTGGGGTGCTTCTCGTTCAACGGCAACAAGATGCTCACCACCGGCGGCGGCGGCATGGTGGTCACCGATGACCCCGAGTTGGCCGGACGCGTCCGTCACCTCGCCACCCAGGCCAAGCTCCCCGGGCTCGCCTACGACCATGACCTCGTCGGGTTCAACTACCGCATGCCGGCGCTCAACGCAGCGCTCGGCCTGGGCCAGCTGGCGCGGCTCGACCGCACGGTCGAGGCCCGTCGCGCCGTCGCCGACCGCTACGACGCAGCCTTCAGCGGGCGGGCCGGTCTCACGACACAGCCGGACGAGGCGTGGGCATACCGCTGCGGATGGCTCTCGGCCGTGCTGTTCGAGGACCGGGACCGTCGGGATCTCGCGCTCGCCCGCCTGCGCGAGGCGGGTATCGAGGCGAGGCCGCTGTGGACGCCGCTGCATCACCTGGCGCCCTATCGGGACTGCCCGGTGCTCGGTGGCGGCGCCGTGGCGACCGAGTTGGCCGAGCGTGGACTCTGCCTGCCGTCGTCGGCGTCGCTGGCCGAGGCGGACCAGCACCGGGTGGTGGCGATCGTTCGCGACGCAGTGGCCGGGGCAGGGTCCGGGCAACCGATCGCGGCCTGAGCGATCGGCCGGTCTCAGGCCGCCTGCGGCGCCGCCGCAGCCGAAACCGGGCTCACCGTGCACGGCGACGGCAGCGGCCGTGCCAGGCCGTCCTCGACGGCACGGCGGTGCCCGCACTCGTCGAAGAGGTGTGCGCCGAGATACAACGGGCAGGTGCGGGTGGCGAAGCGTCGCTTGAACCGCCAGAGGCTGTCATCGGGCTCGTCGGACACGCCGCCGCCGAGCAGGAGGTCCCGGACCCCGATGGCCTGCAGTCCCTCGAAGGCCACCCACAGCGCGGCTGCCGGTCCGCCCCGTGCCGTGCCCCGACGGGTGGCGAACAGGTAGGCGGCGCGCCGGCCCGACCGGGCGAACAGAGCCCGGGCAACGCCGTCCTCCCCGTGGATCGATGCCACCCACAGCTCGAGCCGGGCGTCGCCGGCGAGCGCGGCGAAGAACGCGGTCCCGAGTCGCCAGCGGGCGGCGGCATCCTTGTCGTCCATCAGCGCGACGTAGTCCTCGGCGAGGCCGTCGGCCTCCTCGGGAGTGAATCGCCGCCATCGTCGTTCGTTGCGCAGACCGGTGCGGAGGTCGTTGCGGACCTTCCCCGGCAGCCCGGCGAGATCGGGTGCGGTGTCGCCCCAGCTCACGACGGCGATGGGCTTACGCGGCGCGGCGCCCCAACAGGCGGCGAGCTCGGCCTGCGCGGCGTCGCCGAGGACCGTTGCCGGCCCGCCCGTGCGGCGGTCGCGGTGCGTGCAGAACGGCCCGATCAACGACACGTCGCTGACCGCACCCTCCGCGGCCATCGACGTGCTGAGGGCAGCTCGCGCGCTGCGCAGCTCGCGGGTCGACAGCGAGCCGTCCAGACGCAGGGCGGCATAGTCGGAGCTGCGTACGAGCTGGCCCGAACCCGTCGGCTGCCAGACGGTCAGCAGCTCGACGGCGCCGTCGCCGACGGTGATGCGCGCCCGGCGCAGGTGCACCGCGGTACCGGCCAGGGCGGCGACCAGCCACGGGTCGTCGTAGGGGTCCTCGCCGTCACCGGCCGCGTCCGGCGTGCAGTCGGTGAATACCACGCCGCTCATGCGACCTCCAGGTCGTCGAGGTGCAGCAGCGCTCCGGCGGTGACCGGCCGTGCGACGCGGCGGCCGACGACGAGGTCGCGCTCGTTCGCCGCGATCCCGTCGAGCAACGGCCGCAACGGGCGCAGGTCGTGTGGCCGCAGCACCTCGCCGGCGGCGAGATCCCTGGCCGCGTACAGGCCTTTGCGGACCAGGGGGCGATTGGCCTGTTCGTCCCCGCTCTGCCCGTCGTCGTGCAGGCCCCGGTGCAGCCGGCGCAGGGTCGCCACCCACTCGCCGGCGTCGTCGAGGTGCAGGCTCGCTGCATGGTCGGGTCCGGGTGCGGTGGGGTCCCAGGTGACGTGCTTCTCGACGATACGGGCGCCGAGGGCCAGCGCCGCCGCCGGGGCCGCGAGGCCGAGCGTGTGGTCGGAGTAGCCGATCACGGTCCCGAACCGGGCCAGTGTCGTCAGCCGGGGCAGGCCGGCGTCCTCCAGCGGGGTCGGGTAGGCCGAGACGCAGTGCAGCAACGCCACCTCGGGCGCGCCGCGCAGCCGTTGCACGATGCGGTCGGCCTCGAGGGGATCGGTCATGCCCAACGAGACCACGAGGGGAAGGCCGCTGCGCACGGCGGCATCGAGCAGCCAGGGGTTGTCGCAATCACCGGACCCGATCTTGAGCGCCGCCGGAGCCAGGGAGACGACGTCGGCACAGGCCAGCTCGCCGTCGGGCGTCACGACGAAGTCGACGCCCGCCTCCTCGGCCACCGCGCCCAGCCGCCGCAGTTGCGCAAGGTCGAGCCGCAGCCGCTCGAGCAGGTCCCGCTGGTCGCCGTCGCCCTGGTAGGGGGCGTTCGGGGCCTGCTCGGCGAGCAGTTCCTCGATGATCCAGTACTGGAACTTCACGGCGTCGAAGCCCGCTGCGGCGCAGGCCCGGATCATCGCCGCCGCACGGTGTTCGTCGCCGTCGTGGTTGACCCCGATCTCGGCCATCAACCACGGGTTCCGGTGCTGCCACGGTGCGTCGGGGCTCATCCGGCATCCGCCCAGCGTCGGGCCTGCTCGAGGTCGCCGGCGTCGTCGATGTCGAGCGCGCCGCGTTCGTCGACGAGGGCGTACACCGCCGGCCAGTCCACGAGGCTGGCGCCACCGATCAGGTCCGCCGAACGCACGGCGTAGACGCCGCCGGTCGGCACGACCAGAGCGGGAAGGTCCTGCGAGCGCAGCGGGAGCAGGTGCGGTGCGAGCGGGACGGCGACCCCGTCCTTCCCGGCCGCGAACGCGAAGCACCCCGACGGATCGAGCCGCCGGGCGGTGAACGCCGAGCGGGCCCCGGGGTTGCTGCGCAGGGCCGCGAGCACCGATCGGACGTGCTCCGCGGTGGTGAACGGTGAGGTGGTCTGCAGCACGCACACGATCGGCGCGTGCTCCCAGTCCTGCAGCACCTGACGCACGACGTCCTCGGTGCTCGACGTCTCGCCGGCGAGGTGGGGCGGTCGCAACGCCGGTACCCGGGCGCCGGCATGGCGGGCGATCGCCGCGTAGCGCTCGTCGTCGGTGGAGACCACGACCCGTTCGCACACCTGCCGTGCGGTCGCAACGGCCCGTTCGAGCAGGGTGCGGCCACCCACCTCCATGAGGTTCTTGTGCCGGATGCGCACCGATCCCGACCGGGCCGGGATGACGCAGAGAACGTCGCGGTTCATCGGTATCGGTATCGGCACCGCAACCGCTGCGCTGGAGTCCGCCGGGCCGATGCGTCGGCGACGTCCCCGCTCCGTGTGGGGGAGCCTCCCCTCACGCACCCGGGGTAGGACGATCGACTCAAGCGCGATCCGGTGGCTGCCGATGCGAAACACCATGAACCTTGCCGCGCGGTCCCGAGCTTCGTTCGAGGAACTGACCCGAACCATCGGTCGGTACTGGGCGCTGCAGGGCGATGGCGCACCGCAGACCGAGCAGATCGTGCTCGTCGACCTGCAGCACAACGACCTGAACTGCCTGCTCGGTTGTCTCACCGGGGCGAAATACGTGTCGTATCTGACCGGTGCCGGTCTGGTGGGGGTGGTCGGCCAGAACGCCACCCAGCGTTGGGACGGCAGGCCGGAGGACTATGACGAGTCCACGATCCGGCAACTGGCCGAGTCCTTCGGCATGCAGCTCTTCCTGCCGGCCGATCTGGGCTCGCTCAGGGGCTTCGTCGCAGACCGGCCCGACCTCGCCGAGTCGATCCGGGCCGATCTCGGCCGCTTCGACGCGGTGTGGGGTACCGACGGCGACCCGGACTGGATCGCCCTGGGCCGTTTCGAGTCCGCCGACGGTGCCGACTGCGGTCGCGGGGTGGCCGACAGCGCCGCCAAGGTGACCGGCAGCCCGCGGCCCGGCCGCGAGTCGGCCGCGCTGGTCCGGGACCTGATGACCGAGGCGCTGCACCTGCGGGCGTTCACCGGTTGGGTGTGTGACACCGCCGAGGTGATCAGCTACGTCACCAGCCACATCTGTTACGCCGGTTGGGCCACGATCGCCACGACGGTGTCCGAACGCGGCGGCCGGGTCGTGCTCGCCGAGAGCCTGCCGAACGGCACGTCCTTCAACATCATCGAGCCCGGACGTCCCGCCGACAGCCGCATCGGTGATCGTCGCGCGGCCGGCGTGGCCCAGCTGTTCGACGAGCTCATGACCACCCAGGGCCCCACCCACGAGGGGATGCGGGCGAAGACCGCGGCGCTGCTCGGCGCACCCGTCGGGCCGGCGGCGGGCTGGTGGAAGGTCGACCAGGCGTCCACCGTCGATCGCAGCGCGGGCTCGGCGTTGCGGCGTCAGGCACTCGACAAGCTCGCGGTGGCCGACACCGAACGGCCGGTCTGCTTCGTCCTGTCGCACTGTCTGACCGACGCCGCCCGCCAGGAGAGTTGTCTCTACGACGACTACTACGAGTGGCTGGTGGCGACCCTCGAGGTGGCCCGGGAGACCGATGACCGGCTGTGGGTGATCCGCCTGCACCCCTGGCACCGGATGTACCGGGAGGGTGCGGTGGCGGACGCGCTCAAGGAGCGCTTCGGCGGCCTGGACCACATCTGCTTCGACGACGGGCTGCTGTCCAAGGACGAGTACTTCTCGGCCTGCGACCTCGCCGTGACGGTGCGCGGTACGGCGGCCTGGGAGCTGGCCCGCTTCGGCATCCCGGTGATCGGTGCCGGCCGCTCCTGGTACGAGCGCGCCGGCTTCGTGCACGTGCCGCATTCGGTGCAGGCCTACGAGCAGCTGTTGCGCCGGCCGATCGCCGAGCTGGTCGAGCTGCCGGGCGACCCCGACGCTGCGCTGTCCTTCGCCATGATGGTGCTGCTGCTGCTGCCGCTGTCGAGCCCGCTGTGCCCGCCCCGGGAGGACTACCCCTATCCGTCGCTGATCACGGCGCTCACCAGCCGGTACCGCTCGACGGTGCTCGAGCTCGACCCGGCATTCCGGGCGATGAGCGTGGCGTGGCTCGAACGCCGGGGGGCCACCATGAACGGCGACCTGATGGCATTGCTGGCCGAGGACGTCGTCGCTGCGCCCGCGCACGTCGGGCTGCGCCAGGAACTCGCCCGATGGGCGGACCACCGCCGTGCGGCCTGACGGGACGATGACACCGGCCACGCCGGCGATCGTCGAGCTGTCCGACCTCGCTGCCGCGGACACCATCCGGCTCCTGCGGTCTGCTGCTGCGGGGGCGACGCCGCTGTGGGCGACCCACCGGGACCCGGCAGCGCTGCGGCGCCGGCTCGACGCGGCGGGGTTGTCGGACCGGGTGGAGATCGCCTCGGCGGCCGAGGGCGCGTGTGTGTGGACGCCGACCGACGCCGATGCCACGTCGAGTTGGGTTCTCGAGCACTGGCAGCGTGCCGTCGACGGAATCGCTGCCTCCGCAGCGGCGCCGCAGGTGATCGGCCCGGGTCTCGACGGCGTTCGCCTGTTGCTGGTGTGCCACGAGGCGACCCGGACCGGGGCACCGTTGGTGTTGCTCACCGTGGCCCGGTGGCTGGTGGCCCAGGGTGCGTCGGTGTCCACCGTGGTGCTCGTGCCCGGTCCGCTGCTCGCCGAGTTCGCCTCGCTCGGGCCCGTCGTGCAGCCGAGCGGCGGACGCCTCGATCTCGGCGCCCTGCCCGACTGTGACCTGGTCTACGGGAACACCGTGGTGACCAGCCAGGTGATCACCGAGCTGGCCCGCCGCGGGTACGCCACCCTGTTGCACACCCACGAGCTCGATCACGCCATCGACTCGATCGGCCGCCACCGGGTGGGGGAAGCGGTCATCGCCAGCCGGGGCCTGGTCACGGTGTCCGCTGCGTCCGAGGCTGCGCTGCGCCGCCTGATCGGCCCGA
>CAIXPF010000025.1 GCA_903921205.1 uncultured Acidimicrobiia bacterium
CCGACGGCGCCGTCGACGCCGTCGACGCGGTGGGCCCGACCGATGCCGCCGGCGACACAGGTGCCGCAGCTGCGATCGAGGCGGCGGTGCCGAACACCGCCGAGGGCGCGTCGCCGGCGGTGGCGTTCGACGGCACCAACTACCTGGTCGTCTGGGAGGACTACCGGACCGGCGACGCCGACATCTATGCGGCGCGGGTGACGTCGAGCGGCACGATCCTCTCGTCGTTCGCGGTGTATTCGAGCAGCTACTACAACGACGTGCAGCCGGCGGTGGCCTTCAACGGCACGACGTTCCTGGTGACCTGGCAGGCGGTGGACTCCTGGGGCTCGGACGTACGGGCCATCCGGGTCGCTCAGAACGGAACGGTGCTCGGCTCGTCGGTGGTCATCGACTACTACGCATCCGGCAGGCCGCGGGTGGCGGCGGTCGGCAACCAGTGGTTGGTGGTCTGGACCAACGGGGACGCGGTCTATGCCGGTCGGGTGTCCAGCTCGGGCGCGAAGCTCGACGGCTGGGGCTTCAACGTCAGCAACGTGACCTCGGTGAAGCGTTCGCCGACGGTGTTCGCCCACCAGGGCCGCTGGGTCGTGGCCTGGCAGGACTTCCGGGCCGGTAACGGCGACGTGTACTACACGATGGTGACCACCTCGGGCATGGTGACGAAGCTTGCGGGCCGGCAGGTGACGAGCAGCGCATCGGACGACTTCTCGGTCAACGGCCAGTCGGTGGGCACCCAGGCGTTGCTCACGTGGACCAACAGCGGGAACATCCGCGGCGCCCGTCTCGATACGTCGTCCTTGCTCGACCCCGTCGACGGGTTCGGGATCGCCACCGGGACGGCCCAGCAGCGCCAGGCGTCGATCGCCCGTGTCAGCACCACCCAGTGGGTGGTGGTGTGGAGCGAGCGGGCTGCGAACTGGAACGTCCGCAGCCGAACGGTGAACACCTCTGCCGGCCTCGGTGCGGTCCAGACGGTGTCCGCCGCAGCCGGCGACCAGATCTATCCGGTGGTGACGAAGGGATCGACCAACCTGCTGACGGTGTGGCAGGACGGCCGGGCCGCGGCGACTCGGGGCAGCGACATCTACGGCCGCCGGCTCAGCTCGCTCGGGGCGCCGACCGGGGCCGACATCCCGCTGGGCTGAGGTCCGCGACGCCGGTCACAGCACGCGCAACTCGCCGGTGTCGTTGCGGAGCACGATGTCGGCGAAGGTGGCGCTGCCCACCGTCCGGCCGCAGTTCGAGGCGGCGATGAGCCACACCGCCACGATGCGGCCGGGCGGTTCGCCCATGAAGCGCCGGTGGTCCTCCCACACGTTGCGCCGTTCCCGGTGGGGCCGGCCGAGGCCGTCGGCACCGCAGTGCAACGGCATGTGGGTCTCGCGCCTGTGCCATCCGGGCATCGGGCAGGCGAAGGTGGCTTCGACGGGCTCGAGCGCAGCGCTCCAGAACCAGGTGAGGTCACGGCCCGAGTCGAACTCGACGGCGATGCTCACGTAGTCGTGGGTCCACTTGGTGTCCTCTGCGACCGGCGAGGGCAGCGTGTCCACCTGCCAGGCCCATTCGATCGTGGTGGTCGGGTCGAGCGGGAAGTCGACGGCGCGTTGCACGATGCCGGCGTCGTCGTCGCAGCGCACGGCGATGGCGGGGGCGCCGTCGAGGGTGTCGGTCCGGAAGATGTCGGTGCGGCCGAGGTCCCGGAAGTGGGTCCAGCCCGCCGGGTGCTCGATCGGATGGCTGAGCCGATGGTGCTCGGCCCGCAGCAACGCCGGGTCGAGCCGGGCGTCGAGCACCCACCGTTCGTCGGGTTCGTCGGGTTCGTCGGGTTCGTCGGGTTCGTCGGGTTGGCCGGGCGTGGGGGGTCCGGCCCGTTCGAGCAGCGCGGCGATGCCGTCGAGCGGGTCGACGCCTGCCGGCCAACGCAGCACGGTCACGTCGAGGCCGCCCTCGAGGCCGTCGTACAGGCGGGTCGTCGAGCGCAGGGTGCCGAACTCGTCGGCCCACACCCCCCGGAGCACGCACAGCTCGAGCTCACCGGGGTGGTCGACGGTCACGGTGGTGGTGTCCGCGGTGCCCTTGAACGCCCGGCCGCCCGGCACCCGTCCCCACAGGTGGAACTTGGCCCCGGCGCCGACGTCGCGCTTCGAGGACCAGCGCACGAAGCCCGAGCCGAGCACGGTGACCTGCTCGCCGGCCTCGACCACGAGCCCGGTCGGGGTCCACGGCGGCCGGTCGGCCGGCAGGCTGACGTGCACGATCGTGGGCGTGCGGTCGATGTCGGGGGTGTCGTGCATCGGTGCTCCGGACGCTGAGGCCACGGTCCGGGTCGGCCCCGCCGCGAACCCGACACGGTAGCCGGGACGGTAGCCGGGACGGTCCGGCGGATCGCGGGGTACCGGGTTCTCTAGGCTCGGGGGCGGCACGACCGGCGGCCACGAACACCACGGAGCAACGGTATGAAAGCAGCACGACTCGTCCAGGGCGTCCTCGAGATCCAGGACCTTCCCCGGCCCACCCCGAAGCACGAGGAGGCCCTGGTGCGGATGAGCTCCGCCGGGGTCTGCCACTCCGATCTGCACATCGTGCGTGGCGACTGGGCCGGCCTGCCGCACAGCATGCCGTTGGGCCATGAGGGCATCGGCATCGTCGAGGAGCTCGGCCCGGGTGCCGACCGGTACGTGTCCGTGGGCGACCGGGTGATCCTCGGCCTCGGTGGCACCGGCGGCGGGTACTGGTGCGGGGCGTGCGAGTACTGCCTGCGGGGCGACCCGCGTCATTGCGCCCAGACCAAGGGCATCATGGGCACCTTCTCGCAGGACTTCTGTGTGTACGCCAAGTCGTTGGTGACCCTGCCCGACACCATCGGCGACGAGGAGGCCCCGCTGGCCTGCGGTGGGCTCACCGCCTACGGGGCGGTGAAGAAGCTGCTGAAGCACCACATCCTGCCGGGCCGACGGGTCGCGGTGATCGGCGCCGCCGGGGGTCTCGGCCACTACGCGGTGCAGATCGCCAACTCCTTCGGCTACAAGGTCGTCGGCGTGGACATCGGCGAGGAGCGCCTGGAGTTCGTCCGCTCGCTCGGGGCCCACACCGTGCTCAGCGCCGATGAGGCCGCCGCCGCGTCGAAGTCCTTCGGCGGGGTCGACGCCTGCCTGGTGTTCTCCGCCAAGCTGGCCGGTTTCGATCTCGGCCTGCAGATGCTGCGCCGCGGCGGCCTCTTCGTCGCCGTCGGCATCCCGGCGGCCAGCGAGGGCAACCTGCAGCTGAACATGTTCGAGTTCTTCCGCCGTGACCCGACGCTGATCTACTCCGCGGTCGGCACCGTGCAGGACATGCGTGAGCTGGTCGAGATGGCGGCCGAGGGCCGGGTCAGGAGCCACATCGGCCGCACCTGCTCGCTGGAGGAGCTCGGCGAGGTGTTCGAGGAGCTCGAGGCCGGCCGTTACGTCGGCCGGGCGGTGATCACCGGCCTCGGCCGGTAAGCGCAGCCCGGCCAGCGCTGCCCGGCCAGCGCTGGCCGGCTCCGTGATGGCCCAGGTCGTGGACGGCTGCGAAACTGCCCGCCATGGACACAAGCGGTTCTCGTCGTCGTTCTCTCCTGATCGTCGGTGCGGTCGGGGTGGTCGTGGTGGCCGTCGTCCTCGGGGGTGTCTTCTGGTTCCTGCGTGACGACGCTCCGGAGAGCGTGAGCCTCGAGGGGGCCACCGCAGGACTTCCGGCGTCGTCGAGTACGACGGCACCGTCCGTGGGCCAGGGCGGGCAGGTGTCGACCACGGCTGCGGCCACGGCGTCGTCGGCCCCGGCGGGTGGTCCCGCCGGGGTGGCCGGCACCTGGAGCGTCGACACCGGCGTCGGGAAGTTCGACTTCGAGAACTCGACGGGTTCCTTCGTGGGATTCCGGGTCAAGGAGCAGCTGCAGGGCATCGGCGACGTGACGGCGGTCGGGCGCACTCCGAAGGTCTCGGGCACCCTGCGCATCGACGGTACGAAGGTGTCGGCGGTCGAGGTCACCGCCGACATGACCGCCCTGGTCACCAACGACAGCCGGCGCGACGGCAAGGCGCGTGGGGCGCTGGACACCGCCAGGTTCCCCACCGCCCGTTTCGTGCTGACGGCACCGGTGGACCTCGGCCCCGACGCTGCGTCGGGTAAGCCGGTGACGGTGGAGGCGCAGGGCGAGTTGACCGTCAAGGGTGTGACCCGACCGGTGCGTGTCCCGTTGCAGGCGAAGCTGCAGGGCGACACCGTGGTCGTGGTCGGCTCGGTCGAGATCGTCTTCGCCGACTACGGGGTCCAGGTGCCCAGCGCCCCGATCGTGCTGTCGGTGCAGGATCGCGGTCCCCTCGAACTGCAGCTGTTCTTCCGGCGCAGCTGATCCGTCGGCGACTCGGACGGTTCGGTCAGAGCTCGCCGCGGTCGAGCCGGACGAGGACCTCGCTCGCCCGGGCCCGCACGGCGTCGAGGTCGGCGAGCCGGTCGGCGGCGCGGACCTGCTGGGCCATACGGGGGTTGCGTCCGAACCGGGTCCGGTGGCGGGCCAGGAAGTCCCAGTACAGCGTGGTGAACGGGCAGGCATCCTCGCCGGTCCGCTTGCGGCGGTCGAAGACACAACCCCGGCAGTAGTCGCTCATCCGGTCGAGGTAGGCGCCGCCGGCGGCGTAGGGCTTGGTCGACATGCGTCCGCCGTCGGCGTAGAGGGCCATGCCGATGACGTTGGGCAGCATCACCCATTCGGCACCGTCGACGAAGCTGCTCCACATCCACTCGACGAGATCCCCGGGCCGGACCCCCGCCAGCAGACCGAGGTTGCCCAGCACCATCAGCCGTTGGATGTGATGCGCCCAGCCGTGCTCGTGCACGGCGTCGAGGGTGTGGGCCACGCAGCGCATCTGCGTGGTGGCCTCGCCCCGGAACAGCGGGGGCAGGGGCCGGTGCGCGTCGAGCTCGTTGTGGTCGCGGTAGGCGGGCATCCACAGCCAGTAGATGCCCCACACGTACTCCCGCCAGCCGATGATCTGGCGCAGCAGCCCTTCGGCGGAGGCGATCGGCACCGCCCCCGATCGGTAGGCGGCCTCGATCGCGTCGCACACCTCACGGGGATGCAGCAGGCCGATGTTGAGGTAGGGCGACAGCAGGGTGTGGGCGAGATGCCAGCTGGTCGACAGCATGGCGTCCTCGTGCGGGCCGAACCGGGGCAGGACCTCCTCGACGGCATGGCGCAGCCGCCGCAGTGCATCGGCTCGTGACGTGGCCCAGGTGCCGTCGGGCTCGGCACCCCAGCAGCTGTCGGGCAGATCGGCGAGCACGGCGCGGTCGAGCCCGTCGAGGTCGCTGCGCAGCGGGACCGGCCAGGCCCGGCCGTCGCGCGGCGGTGGTTCACGGTTGTCGGCGTCGAAGTTCCACCGCCCGCCCGCAGGCTCGTCGCCGTCCATCAGATACCCGAGGCGCCGCCGTTGCCAGCGGTAGAAGTCCTCCATCTTGAGCGACCGCCGGCCGCCCGCCCACCCGGCGAACTGTGCCGGATGGCAGAGGAACTGGTCGGTCGGCGTCATCACCACCCCGAGGCGTTCGAGCAGCTCCCGGCCGTCCCACGATGCCGGTTCGGTGGCCACCACCCGGGCGGGCCGGTACTGCTCGACGTGCGCGGCGAGGCCTGCCGCCAGCGACGGCGCCTGCCGGTGGTCGACCGCGAAGCCCTCGGCCTGCAGCTCGGCGGCGAAGCGGCGCATCCCGGCGATGACCAGATGGGCCCGTTGGCGGTGCCACGGCTTGGACGCCAGCTTGGCGCGGCTCTCGACCAGCAGGATGCGATGGCTCGCCGGGTCGGCGTCCCGCAGCGCACCGAGATCACGGTTCAGCTGGTCGCCGAGCACCCATACCGTCGTGGTCGGGCCGCTCATACGGTCACCGGGGTCCGGGCCAGCCGCTCGATGCGGCGCATCGCCACCAGGCATACCAACGCGTACGGCGCGGCAACGGTGGGGACGCCGAAGGTCAACCGGCATCCGCCCGGGGCCGGTTGCACCGTGTGGGAGGTGGCGGGGACCCCGGCCACCGTCCAGTCCCAGTGGCGGCCCTCGTCGAAGCGGCGCACCACGAACGGCAGCCAGAAACCCAACCGGGTGCGTACCCGACCGGTCGTGCCGGCGTGCAGCCGGGTCGCGTCGATGTCGACGTCGGTGACGCTCGGCCCCCATTCGGGCCATCGGGACGTGTCCACCAGCAGCTCCCAGACCGTGCCGGCATCGGCGGGGATGAACCGGCTGACTGCCACCGTCACGGTCGGCCCGCCCGTGACGGGTCGCCGGGACCGGCGGATCCGGCGCATCGTGGACGCCGACCCGCATCCGGCGCACGGTGGACACTGCGCTGCGCAACCGTCGCTGTGACCACCGTCGGTCCGTCCTTCCGTCGGGCGACCATCGTAGGCCGGGGCAGGCATCGCCCGGCGGCTCGCCGGCCGGCCGTGCCCGCCGGCGAGTGGGACGTTGCCTCCCTGGCGTCGCACGGGACCCGGTGTCATCATCGCGGCCGGTGCAGGTTCGGCGGGTTTCCGGGGAGCAGGTCGTGGGTGGTCGGCGTCGGATGACGCGTTCGGTGGTCATGCTGACGCTTCTCGTGGTCTCGCTGCTCGGCTGGTCGGCCGTACCGGTCCCCGGCGCGGCGGCGTCCGCCGACCCCGGCGTGGGCAGCCCGGCCCCGGCCCGGGCCGTCGAGCCCCGCCGGCGACGGCGACCGACCCCGGGCCGGTCGCGGCGGCCGACGCGCCGTTCGTGGAGGGCGAGCTCATCGTCGGGTTCCGGCCGGGTGCCGCCGCGGCGTCGCAGGCTGCGGCGTTGAAGTCGGTCGGCATCGCGGCGACCAAGCCGCTGTCGCCGCTCTCGCCGTCCACGGTGCTGGCCAAGATCGGTGGCGGGGGGACGACCCGGGCGGCGGCCAAGGCGCTCACCGCCAACCCGAACGTGGCCTTCGCCGAACCGAACTACCTGCTGACCTCGACCGCGAGCTCGAACGATCCGTATGTCGTCAACGGCTCGTTGTGGGGCATGTACGGCGACACCACCACGCCGGCGAACACCTTCGGCAGCCAGGCGGCCGAGGCGTGGGCGTCGGGATGGACCGGCTCGTCGGGTGTGTACGTCGGGGTGATCGACGAGGGTTTCGACACCACGCACCCCGACCTGGTCGACAATGTCTGGGCCAACGACGCCGATCCGGTCAACGGCGTCGACGACGACGGCAACGGGTACCTCGACGACGTCAACGGCTGGGACTTCTTCAACAACGACAACAGCGTCTTCGACGGCCCCGACGACGACCACGGCACCCACGTGGCGGGAACCATCGGCGGGGTCGGCGGCAACGGTGTCGGGGTCGCCGGGGTCAACTGGGACGTCACCCTGATCTCCGGCAAGTTCCTCGGCCCCAACGGCGGCACGGTGGCCGGTGCCGTCCGGGCCATCGACTACATGACCGCGCTGAAGACCCAGAAGGGTCTCGGCATCGTGGCGACCAGCAACTCGTGGGGTGGTGGTGGGTTCAGTCAGGCCCTGCTCGACGCCATCAACCGCGGTGGCGATGCCGGGATCGTCTTCGTGGCCGCAGCGGGCAACTCGGGCAGCAACAACGAGCAGATGCCGTTCTATCCGGCGAACTACCGCTGCACGACCACCGCCGCAGGCCAGCAGCGTGGCTGGGACTGCCTGGTGTCGGTGGCTGCGATCGACGCCACCGGGGCCAAGGCGTCGTTCTCGAGCTACGGCGCGCTCGCGGTCGATCTCGGCGCGCCCGGCGTGGCCGTCACCTCGACCCTGCCCGGTGCCGCCTACGGCAGCTACAGCGGTACCTCGATGGCCACCCCACACGTGAGCGGGTCGGTGGCCCTCTGTGCCGCGATCAACCCGGCGCTGCCGGCCCGTCTGCTGCGCAACGCGACGCTCAGCTCGGTGGCGGCCACCGCGTCGCTCGCCGAGCTGACGGTCACCGGTGGCCGTCTCGACGTCGGCTCGATGGTCGGTCGGTGCCTACCACCCACCGGGCCGGTCAGCGGGGGTCCGTCGGGTCTGGTCGTCACTGCCCCGAACGCGCTGAGCGTCGAGCTGGCGTGGACCGATGGCACCACCGGTGAGTCCTACCAGGAGATCCAGCAGGCCGGCGCCGACTGCGCCGACCCCGTCACCGTGGCCACCGTCGCGGCCGACGCCACCCGCGTGGTGTTCGACCAGCTGCAGCCCTCGACCACGTACTGCTACCGGGTTCGTGCCGGGAACGCCTTCGACACCGGCAGCGGCCCCAGCACCAGCGACTGGACACCGTTCGTGACGTTCCGGACCGCCGACGCCCCTGCGCCCTACCGCTGCACCGCGGTGCCCTATGCCTGGGACGGCAGCGTGGGCATGACCTTCGCCATGGGCGACGACACCGCTGCGAACGTGGGCATGGGGTTCACCTTCACGTTCTACGACACCGACTACAACCGGGCCTACGTCGGCTCGAACGGGTTGCTGAGCTTCGTCTACGGGACCGCCGTGACCTCTCCGGTCAACTATCCGGTGCCCTCGTCGGTGCCGCCCAACGCCATCGTCGCCGCGCTGTGGGACGACCTGAACCCCGCCGCCGGGGGAACGGTCACCACCGCCACGGTCGGGACCTACCCCAACCGCCGGTTCGTGGCGTCGTGGAACAACGTGCGCCACGCCTACGTGACCGGTAGCGCCGTGACCTTCCAGATCGTGCTCGAGGAAGCGACCGACACCATCGTGCTGCAGTACGCCGACACGTCGGTCGGCTACGCCGCCTACGACCGTGGGGGGTCGGCCACCGTCGGTCTGGAGAGCGCCGACGGGTTCTTCGGTACCCAGGTCGGCTACAACCGGGCCGTCGTCGGCGACCGGACGGCACTGCGTTGCGGCCGCGGTGTCTCCGCTGCGCCGTCCATCGCCACGACCGGACTGCCCACGGGCTATCTGCAGAACCCGTACGACACCGCGATGACGGTGCAGGGCGGGTCGGCACCGTACACCTGGACGGTGGTCGGCGGGTCGTTGCCCGCCGGGCTGAGCCTGTCGTCGGGCACCGGCACGGTGACCGGCACGCCCACGTCCGTGGGCGCGTCGACGGTGACCGTCGAGGTCCTCGACGCGGAGGGCCGGACCGCCCGTTCCACGTTGTCGATGACCGTCGAGGTCGGTGTGGTGATCACCACCACCGCTCTGCCGCCGGGCGGCCTGACCCAGGCGTACTCGGCGGCGATCACCGCGACCGGCGGTACCGCCC
>CAIXPF010000026.1 GCA_903921205.1 uncultured Acidimicrobiia bacterium
CGGCGACCAGATCGTGCTCGACGACCAGGGCGTGCACCGCGGTGGCAAGGTCAGCGCCAACTACGTCTTCGTCGACGGCATCGTCGGCGACGTCGGGCGTGGTGTGCTGCGCGATCGCCGGGTGCTCAGCGAGGAGGGGGTGGTCGTGGTGATCGTCGCCGTGGACACCCATACCGGCTCGGTCGTCACCGGCCCGGAGATCATCACCCGGGGCTGGGTGTATGCCCCTGAGGCCGAGGACCTGCTCGACGAGGGCGCCGAAGTGGTCCGGGCCGAGCTGGAGGAGGCCCTGAGGCAGGGGGCCACCGACCTCGACACCCTGCAGCAGCGGATACGTCGGAGCGCAGGACGTTTCGTGAACGAGCGCACCAAGCGCCGTCCGATGATCGTGCCCGTCGTCATGGAGCTCTAGGCGGCACCGTTCGTCGGTCGGGGGCCCGTTCGCGCCGACCTGAGGTCCCTGCCGGCGAGGCAGCACGGGGTGGTCTGACGGCCACCTTCCGCGGTCGTGTCGCCTCGTGCTGTTAGCGTTGGTCTTGCTGTGGCTACCAGAACTGCGCCCAAGTCGTCGTCCGGGCGGTCCCGGCGCACGAGTCGCTCCTCCTCGCGGGGGTCGCGGACCGCCTCGTCCCGCTCGGCCTCGTCGCGTTCCGCCTCGTCGCGTTCGGCCCCAAGGCGGCGTCCGCCGCAGCGCGTCTCGCCGGTACGCGGGCTGGTCGCCGCGCTGGCGACCGCCCGGGCCTGGGGGGTCATCCTGATCCTGTCGGGCGTGCTGTCCGGTCTCGGCATCTACTTCGGAGCTGCCGGAGCCGCCGGGTTCGCCGCCGAGACCGGCCTTGCCGTGGCCCTGGGTGTGTTGCGCTACCTTGCGCCGCCGTTGATGGTCGCCGCCGGCTGGTTGCTGGCCCGCGGTCCGCGTCCGGAGCGCCACGACGATGCCGAGCCGGCCGCGTTGCATCCCGCCGCGGTGTCGGTGGTGCTGTTCGCCACCTTGGCCGGTCTGGCCTACGTCTGGGGCGGCAGCGACGCCTCGGGCGATCTGCTGGACCGGCTGGAGTCCGGCGGTGGTCTGTTGGGCATGGCGGTGGCCCGGCCGCTGGTGGCCGTCACCAGCCGGGTCGCAGCCGGCGCGCTGCTGACCATGGCGGCCATCGCCCTGTTGATGGTGCTCTCCCGAATCCCGCCCTCGGCGGTCACGGGACGTCTGGCACTGGTCTGGTCCCGGGGGTTGGTGCCCCTCGGCCATCACCTGCGCTCGTCGTTGCACGCGGTGGAAGACCCCGACGCCGCCAAGGACACCCCCTTCGACCAGGACGCCGACGGCTCGCGTCGGCGGGTGCCGCGCCGTGGTGTCGTGGCCGAGGACGACGAGCTGGCCCCCGCGGACGACGCGGCCGGGTCGCGCCGACCGGTCGAGGTGCAGGTCCCGGCGGCGGACGAGGCCCCGGCTGCGCGGAACGACCAGGCCATCGGTCTGGGCGGGGCGTTGGCGGTGCCCGACGATGCCGTGCTCGACCTCACCGACGCCGCCCTGAACGGTGCCGCCCTGAACGAGCATGACCCGGGCCTCGCAGGCGATCTGATCGGCGCCGACCCGGCCGAGCCGCGCACCTGGCGGCTGCCGGCCGGTTCGCTACTGGGCCGCAGTGGTGCGCAGGAAGTCGACCGCGGTGCCGTGGAACGGGCCGGGCGAACCCTGGAACACGCCCTGGCCGAGCACGGGGTCGAGACCCGCCTGGTCGGCATGGTGGTGGGGCCGACCGTCACCCGCTACGAGCTCGAGCTCGGCCCCGGTGTGAAGGTGGCCCGGGTGACCAGCCTGCACAAGGACATCGCCTACGCCATGGCGACGCCGGACGTGCGCATCCTGGCGCCGATCCCGGGCCGTCAGGCCATCGGCGTGGAGGTCCCGAACGCCCATCGCCAGCTCGTCACCATCGGTGACATCCTCGGCTCGGAGGAGGCACGGCGGGCCGACCATCCGCTCGAGGTCGCCATCGGCCGCGACATCGCCGGACGCTCGGTCATGGCCAACCTTGCCAAGATGCCCCACGTGCTCATCGCCGGCGCCACCGGTGCGGGCAAGTCGAGCTGCATCAACTGCCTCATCACCTCGATCCTGATGCGCTCGACGCCCGACGAGGTCCGCATGATCCTCATCGACCCCAAGCGGGTCGAGCTGGGCCAGTACAACCGGCTGCCGCACCTGCTGACCCAGGTGGTCACCAACCCGAAGAAGGCGGCCAACGCCCTCAACTGGGCGGTGCGGGAGATGGAACGCCGCTACGACCTGCTCTCCGAGGTCGGCGTCCGCGACATCACCGGTTACAACGCCGCCTACGACCGCGGCGACCTGCAGGGCGAACGCTCCGAGACGCTGGCCAAGACGCTGGGGTTCAACAACCCCGACGTCGACGTCACCTTCCCCCGTCTGCCGTACATCCTGGTCGTGGTCGACGAGCTCAACGACCTGATGATGGTCGCCGCCCGTGACGTCGAGGACGCCATCTGCCGGATCGCCCAGATGGCCCGCGCCGTCGGTATCCACCTGGTGCTGGCCACCCAGCGTCCGTCGGTCAACGTCATCACCGGCGTGATCAAGGCCAACGTGCCGGCGCGCCTGGCGTTCGCGGTGTCCTCGTTGGCGGACAGCCGGGTCATCCTCGACCAGGCCGGTGCCGAGCGCCTCGTCGGCCGGGGCGACATGCTGATCCTCGACGGGTCGACCTCGACCGCCCAGCGTCTGCAGGGCGCATGGGTGACCGAGGAGGAGGTGCGTGCCGTCGCCGCCCACTGGCGCCGGCAGTCGCCCGAACCGACCTACGTGCAGGGCGTGGAGGGTTCCGACGACGGCGACCAGCTCGACCTGTTCGCCTCGATGGGCGGCACCAGCGGCGACGAGGACGACGACGAACTGTTCCGCCAGGCCCGTGAGCTGGTGGTGCGCAGCCAGTTCGGCTCGACGTCGATGCTGCAGCGCAAGCTGCGGGTCGGTTTCGCCCGGGCCGGGCGTCTGATGGACCTGCTCGAGCAGGCCGGGGTCGTCGGGCCGTCGACGGGTTCCAAGGCCCGTGAGGTCCTCATGTCGCCGGAGGAGCTCGACGGGCCGACGACCCCGCAGGACTGACCGGCTCGCCGGATCGGCCCGCCGGCACCGCGTTCGGGGTTCAGCCGCCGAGCAGGGCCCGGACCCGCTCCTTGGGCCGGCCGATGATGGCGGTGTCGTCGGTGACCACCACCGGACGCTGCAGCAGCATCTTGTGGGCCAGCAGCACCTCGATCACCTGGGCGGCATCGGCGACATCGTCGTCGGTGAGCCCGAGCTTGGCGAACTGGGCATCACGGCGGACCAGGTCGGTCACCGGGTCCTCGAGCTTGGCGATGATGGCTTCGAGGGTCGCCCGGTCGGGCGGGGTCTTCTGGTAGAGCACGATCTCGGCGTCGACACCCAGTTCCTCGGCAATGCGCACGGCATTGGTGGAGGAGTTTCAATTGGCGTTGTGGAAGATGGTCACGGCCATGGCCCGAACCTACCGCGCCACCGCCGATGGGGCGAGACCCCACAGGCACCGAGGCGTCGGCCCGCGGCGCCGGCGCACTAGGTTGGGGCGGTGCCGCGTTCGTACTGGGTCGAGACACTGGGGTGTCCGAAGAATCAGGTGGACTCGGACAAGCTGGAAGGCACCCTGGCCGCCGACGGCCTGGAGCGGGCCGACGATCCCGAGCGGGCCGACCTGATCGTGATCAACACCTGTGCCTTCATCGAGGAGGCCCGTCAGGAGTCGATCGACACCATCCTGGCCTTCGAGGCCCAGCGACGCGACGGGGCCAAGCTCGTGGTGACCGGGTGTCTGGCCGAGCGCTACCGGGACGAGCTCGTCGAGGCACTGCCGGAAGTCGATCTCGTCGCGCCGTTCGGCACCGCCCTGACCTCCGTCCTCGCCCCGAGTTCGGTGGCCGTGCGCATCGGCACCAAGCCCGGGAGCATCCCGGGTCGACCCGCACCGGACTTCGATCTGCTCAACCTGCCCCGGCCGGCGGCCCGCGCCCCGTGGGCGTATGTCAAGGTCGCCGAGGGCTGCGACCGCAACTGCGGGTTCTGCGCCATTCCCAGCTTCCGGGGCAAGCAACGCTCACGTGCGCTCGACGACGTGGTTGCCGAGGTCGAGGCGCTCGGGGCCAAGGAGATCGTGCTGGTGGCCCAGGATCTTGCCGCCTACGGGCGCGACCAGGGCCAGGGGGAACGGGCCCTGGTGCCCTTGGTGCGGCGGCTCGACGGGCTGGTCGACTGGGTGCGGTTGCTCTATCTGTACCCCTCGGATCTCACCGACACGCTCATCGACACGATCTGTGCCACCGAGGTGGCCTACTTCGACCTGTCCCTGCAGCACGTATCGGCCCCGCTGCTGCGCCGTATGCGCCGGTGGGGGGATGGCGAACGCTTCCTGGCGCGCATCGCCGACATCCGCCGCCGTCGTCCCGACGCTGCGTTCCGGACCAACTTCATCGTCGGCTATCCCGGTGAGACCGAGGCCGACCACGACCAGCTGGTGCGCTTCCTGGAGGAGGCCCGCCTCGACTGGTGCGGGTTCTTCGCCTACTCGCCGGAGGAGGGAACCTACGCCACCACCCTCGACGGCGACGTGCCGGCCTCCTTGCGCGACGAGTGGTTGCACGAATTGCGTGAGCTGCAGGACGGCATCACGGCCGAGGCCCGCGACGCCCTGATCGGGACCACCGTACGGGTGCTGGTCGACGAGCCCGGTATCGCCCGCAGCTTCCGCGAGGCACCCGAGATCGACGGGACCATCGAGGTCCCCGAGGAGCTGCCGGTCGGCAGCTTCGCCGAGGTGACCGTGGTCGACGCCCTCGGGCCCGATCTCGTCGCCGAACGGGTGCGCCCATGACCACCCGCACCTATGACGCCTCGGCCCGGCTGACGCCGGCCAACGTGATCACCGTGGCCCGCCTGGTGTTGTCGCCGGTGCTCTTCGCGATGGTGCTGGCCGGCGGGCCGAGCTACTGGGCGCTGCTGTTGGGCTTCCTCATCTCCGCGACCGACGGCCTCGACGGGTACCTGGCGCGCCGCATGGGCGCCACTCGCAGCGGCGCGTTCCTCGACCCACTCGCCGACAAGGTCCTCGTCCTCGGGTCGTTGGCCTCGTTGGTCCAGGTCGGCATCGTGCCGTGGCTGCCGGTGGCCCTGATCGCTTTCCGCGAGGTCGCCATCAGCCTCTACCGCTCCTACTGGGCCCGTCGCAGCCTCGCCATCCCGGCCCGCAAGGGGGCCAAGGTGAAGACCGTGGTCCAGGAGGTGGCGATCGGTCTGGCGCTGATGCCGGTGATCGGGGTCGACCGGCCGGCGATCGCGGTAGGTGTGCTGTGGGTCGCCGTGGCGCTGACGTTGTGGACCGGCGTCCAGTACGTGCTGGACGGTCGCAAGGCGATGTCCTCGACCGGGACCAGCGACAGCGGGAGCTAGCGGCCGCGGGCCGGGTGCCCGGGCGGTCGCAGGGTGAGCAGACGGGGTGACCCGGGGGGAGCAGACAAGGATGAAGGTCGAAGTCGTCGCCATCGGGACCGAGCTGTTGCTGGGTCAGATCAACGACACGAACTCGTCGTGGATCGGTGAGCAGTTGGCCCTCGCCGGGCTCGACACCCACTTCCAGACCAAGGTGGGCGACAACCAGGCCCGCATCGTGGACGTCCTGCGGCTGGCCCTGTCCCGCAGCGATGCGGTGATCTGCTGCGGCGGCCTCGGCCCGACCCACGACGACCTGACCCGTCACGCCATCGCCGAGGTGATGGGGGTGGAGCAGGTCCGTGACGAGGCGGTGGTCGCCCGGATCACCGAGATCTTCGCCTCGCGCGGCCGCTACATGGCGGCCAACAACCTCCAGCAGGCCGACGTGCCGGTGGGTGCACGGACCATCCCACAGCAGCCCGGCACCGCGCCCGGACTGATCTGCCCGGTCGGTGACAAGGTCATCTACGCCGTACCCGGCGTGCCCTACGAGATGAAGGAGATGGTGTCGGGCACGATCATCGGCGACCTGCAGGACCGCTCGGGTGTCCGCGCCGCCATCGTGTCGCGGGTGCTGCGGACCTGGGGTCAGTCCGAGTCGGGGCTCGCCGAGATGCTGCAGGGCGTCATCGCCGAGCTCGATGCCCGCGCCGAGCGGGGTGAGGCGACGGCCACGATCGCCTTCCTGGCCTCGGGTATCGAGGGCATCAAGGTGCGGGTGACGGCGAAGGCCCCGACGGAGGCCGAGGCCCGGGCGATGCTCGCGGTCGAGGAGCAGCAACTGCGGACCATCCTCGGAGATCTGGTCTTCGGGGTCGACGACGAGACCATGGAGTCGGTGGTGCTCGACCTGTGCCGGGAGGCCGGGTTGACCCTGGCTGTGGCCGAGTCGGTGACCGGTGGTTTGATCGCCTCCCGGCTGAGCTCGCTGATCGGGGCCAGCGACGTGTTCCGGGGCGGCGTGGTGGCCTACGACGCTGCGGTCAAGCACGAGGTCCTCGGTGTGCCCGAGGGTCCGGTGGTCACCGAGGCTGCTGCCGCAGCCATGGCCGTGGGAGTCCGCCGGGCGCTCGGTGCGGACGTGGCGCTCGCCACCACCGGGGTCGCCGGCCCCTCCGAGCTGGAGGACATACCGGTTGGTACGGTGTGTCTGGGCGTGGCGATCGGCGACGACGTGGTCACCGCCACCGTCCGCCTGCCCGGCGACCGCGCCCGGGTGAGCCAGTTCGCCGCCATTTCCGCCTCGGACCTGTTGCGCAGGGCTCTGCTCGAACGCCGCGGCTGAGGTCGCGCCCCCGCCCGTCGTCGCGGTGAGGCGCCGGGCGCAGCAGGGGCGGTCGGCACGGTTGAGCTGGTCGGGACACCGCCGGAGCAGCGGCGGGCGGTGGCGCGACCTCAGGCGGTACGGTCCGGCCATGCGCTTCAGCTACTGGATCCCCAACACCCTGCCCTGGGATGCCACCGTCGCCCAGGCCCGCTTCGCCGAGCAGGCCGGCTTCGACGGCATCTGGTACGCCGACCACTTCATGCCCAACGCAGTCGAGCCCGCCGACGGTCCGGCGCACGAGGCTCCCACCATGCTGGCGGCGCTCGCTGCGGCGACCAGCCGGGTGCGCCTCGGCCCGCTGGTCTACGGCAACACCTACCGCAACCCCGCGGTGATGCTGAAGAGCGCCGTGACCATCGACCACATCAGCAACGGCCGGTTCGTGCTCGGGCTCGGTGCCGGATGGCAGGAGAACGAGCACCGGGCCTACGGACTGGACTTCAACACCTTCCGGTGGCGTTTCGACCGGCTCGAGGAGGCCTGCAAGGTGATCACCTCGCTGCTGGCCGAGTCCCGCAGCACCTTCAGCGGCACGCACTACTCGTTGGTCGACGCCCCGCTCGACCCCAAGCCGGTGCAGTCGCCCTTGCCGATCCTCATCGGGGGTGGCGGCGAGAAGCGGACCCTGCCGATCGTGGCCCGTTACGCCCACGAGTGGAACGTGTGGGGCACGCCGGAGTTGCTCGGCCAGAAGGGCGCAGTGCTCGACCAGTGCTGCGAACGGGAGGGGCGCGATCCCGCCTCGGTCACCCACAGCGCAGTGGCGTTGCTGTTCATGTCGGAGGACCCGGCGGTGCTGGCCAAGGTGCGCAGCATGACCATCGAACGTCCGACGGTGATCGGCACCCCGGCCGAGGTGGCGCAGACGATGATCGCCTACCGCGATGCCGGGGTGGGGGAGTTCATCATCCCCGGCTTCAACTTCCGCTCCGACGGTGACCGCGAGGACGTGCTGGGACGCTTCATCGCCGAGGTCGTGCCCGCCGTCCAGGGTTGATCCCCGTTCCCCACGGGAACATCGGTGCTTGAAACGAACACCGGTTCGTAGTTACACTTCTGTCGTTCACCTGCGCCCCGCTCGCGCGGTGGACGACGGAGGTGCCGGCCGCTTGGCTGTCACACCCCGTGCGTACCGTCTCATCAGTCAGACGCCGGGGCCACCGCAGCCCCAGCCCATTCAAGCCTCAACACCCGAAGGGGATGCACGTGGACCGCAGCAAAGCACTCGAGATGGCGCTCGGACAGATCGAGAAGCAGTTCGGCAAGGGCTCGGTCATGAAGATGAGCGAGAAGGGCGACATGGCCATCGAGGCGGTGTCCACCGGGGCCTTCGCACTCGATCTCGCGCTCGGTATCGGCGGCCTGCCCCGGGGGCGGGTCGTGGAGATCTACGGTCCGGAATCCTCCGGCAAGTCCACGCTGGCCATGCACGTCGTGGCCGAGGCCCAGCGCAACGGCGGCATCTGCGCCTACGTCGATGCCGAGCACGCCATGGACCCGGTCTATGCCAAGAACATCGGCGTCGACATCGACGAACTCCTCATCTCCCAGCCCGACACGGGGGAGCAGGCGCTCGAGATCACCGACATGCTGGTCCGTTCCGGAGCCATCGACGTGGTCGTGGTCGACTCGGTGGCTGCCCTCACCCCGCGCGCCGAGATCGAGGGCGACATGGGCGACACCCACGTCGGTCTCCAGGCCCGTCTCATGTCGCAGGCCCTGCGCAAGCTGACCGCGAACCTCAACAAGTCGAACACCATCTGCATCTTCATCAACCAGCTGCGCGAGAAGATCGGCGTGATGTTCGGCTCGCCGGAGACGACGCCGGGTGGGCGTGCGCTGAAGTTCTACTCGTCGGTCCGTCTGGACATCCGCCGGATCGAGTCCATCAAGGACGGGGCCGAGGTTGTCGGTAACCGCACCCGGGTGAAGGTGGTCAAGAACAAGGTCGCCCCGCCGTTCCGGCAGTGCGAGTTCGACATCATGTACGGGCGTGGCATCAGCCGGGAAGGCTCGCTGCTCGACGTCGGTGTCGAGCTGGCCATCATCAAGAAGTCCGGGGCCTGGTTCACCTACGAAGGCGAGCAGCTCGGTCAGGGGCGTGAGAACGCCAAGAACTTCCTGGCCGAGAACCCCGAGATCATGATGGAGATCTCCGACCGGATCCGCAGCAAGGTGGGTCTCAACGGCGATGCCGGGGCCGGTGACGACGTGATCGTCCTCGACGGCGCTGCCGAGTAGGGCACTGCCTGCGGAGGCTCCGGCCTGCGATGAGGACACCACCTGAACGGGGCTCGGCATCTGCCGAGCCCCGTTGGCTCCGGGTCGTCCAGCTGGGATGCCGCCGTCGGAGTCCGGCCTGCGTAACCTGGCCCGGTGACCAAGCGGTATGTCGTGCGCACCTACGGGTGCCAGATGAACGAGCACGATTCCGAGCGCATCAGCGGCCTGCTCGAGGCGGACGGGTATGCACCCACCGACTCGTTCGACGATGCCGACGTGATCGTGCTGAACACCTGCTGCATCCGCGAGAACGCCGACAACAAGCTCTACGGGCAGCTCGGCCATCTCAAGGCGCTGAAGGCCCGCCGGCCCGATCTGCAGATCGTCGTCGGTGGCTGTCTTGCCCAGAAGGATCGTGACCTGGTTCTCGACAAGGCGCCGCATGTCGATGTCGTGTTCGGCACCCACAACGTGCACCGGGCCACCGAACTGTTGGCCGAGGCCCGTACGCAGGGAGGTTCCCGCATCGAGATCCTCGATGAGGCGGTCCTCGACGAGCACGCCCAGTTCCCCTCGGCGTTGCCCGTGCGACGCGAGGTCGACTACTCCGCCTGGGTGACCATCCAGATCGGCTGTGACAACTCGTGTGCGTTCTGCATCGTGCCGTCGGTGCGTGGCCGCGAGATGAGCCGCCCGTTCGGAGAGATCGTCGACGAGGTCGCCCGGCTCGCCGCCGACGGCGTCAGCGAGGTCACGCTTCTCGGCCAGAACGTCAACTCCTACGGTCGCGATCTCACGCTGGGCCTGCGCAGTGGCACCTTCACCGCTCCCGCCGAGTGGTTGGCGGGCGCGGTCTGGTCCGGGGAGGGAGCGAACCGTTCCCGGGCCCTGTTCGCCGACCTGCTGCGGGCGATCGGCAGGATCGACGGCATCCGTCGGGTGCGGTACACCAGCCCGCACCCCAAGGACATCCGGTCCGACGTGATGGATGCCATGGCGCAGACCCAGACGGTCTGCCCGCACCTGCATCTGCCGCTGCAGGCGGGGTCCGATCGCATCCTCGCTGCGATGCACCGTGGCTACACCGCCGAGCGTTACCTGGCCCGGCTGGCCGAGGCCCGTCGCGTGGTCGACGACCTCGCGGTGACCACCGATCTCATCGTCGGCTTCCCCGGCGAGACGGACGAGGACTTCGCCCGCACGCTCGAGGTCGTCGCCGAGGCCCAGTTCGACAGTGCCTACACGTTCATCTTCTCGCCCCGCCCCGGCACGGAGGCCGCCACCCTCACCGCAGACTTCGTGCCGCCCGACGTGGTGGCCGAACGGTTCGAACGCCTGCGGATCGTGGTGGAGCGATCGACGCGCGCCAAGCACCTGGCCCGTGTCGGGCGGTGCGAGGAGGTCGTGGTCGAGGGCCCGTCCAAGCGAAACCCCGAGCTGCTCACCGGCCGTACGGGGCAGAACAAGCTCGTGCACTTCCCGAGCGAGCGTCAGCTCCGTCCCGGAACCTACGCCCTCGTCGAGATCACCGATGCCGGGGCGCATCACCTGCTCGGTCGGCTGGTCGAGGTCGTGGCCACGCCGCGACATCGCACCCGTATCCCGGTGGTGGCGGGCTGAGCCTCGAGCGTGCGGTGCCTCCGGTGATCCGTCCCCTGAGCGTGACGCGTTGGTGGCAGGTCGACCCGGTCGGCGGCCCGGCCCTGCTCGCACTCGTACCCGCTCCCACCCCCGGGCCTGGTCCCGACGTCGCGCTCGATGCCGAGGTCGCCGCCCTGTCCTGGTTGGCGCAGCGCGATCTCGGTCCCCGACCGGTCGAACCGCCGTCGCAGTCGGTGCTGGCCACGCTGCCGGCGCTACCCGCCGTCGACGGCCTCGCTCCCTCGACCGCTGCCGGCACGCACTGGTACGACCGGACGCGCTGGTACCGCCGGCTGTCGGGCTGGCCGGCTGACGGGCCCGAGAACCAGGTTCAGGGCGCCGGCCTGCTCGAGGGGCTCGGCCGTGCCCTGCGGCGACTGCACGACCTGCCGGTCGACGCCTCCCTGCCGGTGGTCGGCCTGGCAGAGTTGCTCGACGATGCTGCGGTACGTGTTGCTGCGGGGGCGGTCGACCCCGAGCAGTTCGCCCCGGCTCGTCGCCGGCTCGAGCCGCAACGTCTGCTCGACCAGCTCCGTGCGCTGGAACCGGTGCTCGAACGCCGTCGTCCGGTGAAGGCAGTGGTCACCCACGGGTCGTGCCGCCTCGGGGCCGTGTGGCTCGAACGGACCGAACCGACCGGTTTCATCGGCGCGGCACGCCTTGCGGTCGCGGACCCGTATCGAGATCTCGGGGCGATGGCCCGCAGCCTGGCCGCGGTGTTCGGTGCGGAGGGATTGCCAGGGTTCTTCTCCGCCTACGGGCTGACCGATCCCGATCCCATTCGCCTGGAATTCCATGCCCTGCTCGATGAGCTCCTCTGACCCGATCCGTCGCGGCGGGAGCCCGGGCACCGACGTCGATGCCTGTGCTCCCGTCGACCACGCAGCTCGGTCGGATGCTCGCCGGTCGACGTCAGGGCCGACTGCGATGGCGTTGCCACCGTCGATCGTGGTCGTCGGTCCGACCGCGAGCGGCAAGAGCGCCTTGGCGATGGCCCTGGCCCGTCGGGCCGGCGACATCGAGCTGATCAGCGCAGACTCGATGCAGGTGTACCGGGGCATGGATATCGGCACGGCCAAGCCGACGCCGGCCGAGCGGGCGGAGGTTCGCCACCATGTGATCGACCTGGTCGAACCCCACGAGTCGTTCTCGGTGAGCGACTTCCAGCGCGAGGCACGCCGGGCCATGACCGAGGTTGCCGATCGAGGTGGCCGTTGCGTGGTGGTGGGCGGGACCGGCCTCTACGTGCAGTCGCTCGTCGACGACCTCGACCTGCCGGGGCAATACCCAGCGGTACGCACCGAGCTCGAGCTGGAGCAGGACACGCCGGCGTTGCACCGCCGCCTGGTGGCGTGCGATCCGGTGGCCGCGTCGCGGATGGAGCCGACCAACCGCCGCCGCGTGCTGCGGGCGCTCGAGGTGACGCTCGGATCCGGCCGGCCGTTCTCCTCCTTCGGCCCCGGACTCGGCACCTACCGGCCGACGGCGCATCGGATGGTCGGTCTGGAGTTGCCGCGAGATCAGCTCGACATCCGGATCGAGCAGCGCTACGAGCGCCAGCTCGCCGAGGGATTCCTCGACGAGATCCGCAGGCTGCGCGATGCGCCGGGCGGGCTGTCGCCCACTGCGGCGCAGGCGCTCGGGTACAAGGAACTTGCCGGCCATGTTCGTGGCGAACAGTCCCTCGATGAGGCCCTGGCCCTGGCAGTCGCCCGGACCCGACGCTTCGCCCGCCGTCAGCAGCGTTGGTTCCGCCGGGACCCGCGCATCATGTGGCTCGATGCCCGAGCGGTCGCGGACGACCCCTCGGCCGCCGCTGATGCGCTCCTGGCCTGACGGACACCCGGGCGGGACCGCCGCTGAGCGGGCCGAGCCGGCGGCTCAGTTCAGCCAGCCCCGGCGGGCTGCGAGTGCGGCGGCTCGTGCCCGCCAGGCCGAGTCGTTCACGGTCCAGGGCCACGGACGACCGGCGTCGACCCAGTGCTGCTGCGAGCCGGCGAGCCACGCCAGGGTCTGGGTACGTTCGCCCATCACCGCGGCGGCGTAGCCAAGCGTCGCCCACGGCTGGGCATCGGGGGTGCCCGGGTTGTCCCGCGTCGTGACCCACAGGGGCCACGCCCGGTTGAACGACGCCCACAGGGCGGTTCGTCGCTCCTTGGGGCCGTACCCGAAGATGATCGGCCAGGACTGCACCACGGCGTCGGGGTAGAAGGTGCCCCACTGGGGGTTGGGCTGGTCGGAGGCCCAGCCGTACATGCCCTTGTCCGCGAACCACAGGTGTTCCTCGACGGCGCGCCGCATGATGTCTGCTTCGCCCTGCCAGGTCCGTGATCCGGTCCGATCGCCGAGGACGTTTCGCAGCAGCCAGGCGTAGTCGCTGACCCCGCGTTCGGTGTCGATGTTGTCCAGGAGGTACTCGCCCCACCAGTCGGGTCGTGCCCCGGTCAGCCCGGTGTCGTGCTTGGTGGCGATGGCGGCGCGGGCGACAGCGTCGAGACGGCTGCGCTGGCTGCGCAGGTAGAGGCGGTCGCCCGGCACCCGCTCGGCGTAGGCCCGGACCAACGACAGGAAGACCCCGGCATAGGCATCCGTCGAGTCGTAACTCGGCTTGGCGCTGTTGGGGTCGATGACGATGGTCTGCTGGCCGGTGGTGTCGACCCAGACGTCGTAGATCGTGCCGTCGACCCCGTTGTGATCGGGGAAGTTGAGGTTGCGGAGGTACCAGTCGATCCAGGCCCGTACCGCCGGGTAGTAGGCCGGGCCACCGAGCAGGAGCCCCTGGGCGCCCATCGTGCCGTCATAGGGCGACACGAAGCCCAGGGTGTCCGCCGACAGCGGATAGCGGGCGATCGCCCCCGAGGCCGGGCCGAGACCCGGCGGCACCTGTGCCCGGGCGATCCACTGCGCCTCCTCGGCCGCAATGGCGACCACGGCGCTGCTCCCCGCGCCGGCGGGTTTGGCGGCGGTGCTCACCAGCAGCAGCGCCAGTGCCAGCGCGATCGCCGCGAGCCTGGTTCGTGCGATGTTTTTGCGCATACCCCACCATGGGCGTTCCACCACCGGCCTGCAACGGCGGAGCGGGCCCGATCCGCCCGGCGGTGGGGCGATGGTCCCGGTCGGGTCCAGCCGGCTCGCCGATCCGATCGCACGCCGGTGTCGACCGACCGCCGTACGCGCGATGCATCGCACGGGGTCCCCGCCGGGATCGGGTGGGTCGCCCGCAATCGACGGGCGTTGTGGGTGCGGTGCTGAAAGACTGGACCTCGTCATGACCGCCACTGCACCTCCTGCATCCCCGTCGCCCCGGATCTGGCCGGTCGGCCCGATCGACCCGGGTACCCGCTTCGTGGCCCTCACCAAACACCACGGACTCGGCAACGACTTCCTGGTCGCGGTGAGCGCCGAGCCGGAGCCTCTGCTCGACCCGGCGCTCGCGGTGCGCCTGTGTGACCGTCGCCGGGGGATCGGCGCCGACGGCTTCATCGTCGCCGGCCCTGCGACGCAGCGGGGCGTCGATGCGGTCATGGTGCTCTTCAACGCCGACGGCAGCCGGGCCGAGATGAGCGGGAACGGCATCCGTTGCCTGGCGCAGGCCCTGGCCTCGGCGCACCGCACCGACGACATCGATCTCGTCGTGTTCACCGATGCCGGGCTGCGCACCCTGGCTGTCCGTCCGCATCCGAGCGACCCGGCCTCGGTGCTGGTGCGCGTCGGGATGGGCCCCGTCACCGACGGGCCGGCGTGGCGCCCGTCGGCCGGTGCCGAACGCATGCTGCAGACGTTGACGCCGTCTCGTCAGGCCACCGCCGACATCGGCAATCCCCACCTGGTCCTCGCGGTAGCCAACCCGTGGCTGGTCGACGTGGCCGCGGCCGGTCCGGTCCTCGAAGCCGATTTCCCCGCCGGGGTGAACGTGCAGTTCATCGCCCCGCGGCCGGGATGCACCGACGAACTCGACCTGACCGTGTGGGAACGCGGCGCCGGCGTCACCGAGGCCTGTGGCACCGGGGCGAGCGCTGCAGCCACGGTCGCGCATCGCTGGGGGCTGGTCGGCCCTACCGTCACCGTGCACATGCCGGGCGGTATGGTCACCGTCGAGGTCGGCGACGACAACACGCACCTGATCGGCCCGGCCACCTTCATCGCCCGAATCGAGTTCGACCTTGGCTGAGCGCCGGTCCCGACGTCCGGGCCGCCACGGCGATGCCGTCCGAGCCGACTCCGAAACCGATGCAGTCGACCGGTCGGGCGACGAGCTGGGCGTCCGCAGCGGCATGGACGGCGCGGCGGCGGACCGTTCGAATGGGGACCGTGATGCCGCTGCCGGCGACGACATCGCCGAGCAGGACGTCGCAGACCTATTCGGCCGGCCCGAGGTGTCCGACCCTGGCCACCGCGGTGGGTTCGGCGAGTTCGGTGGTACCAGTGGTGGCCTCATCGAGCGAACCTTCCGCGAGCGCATCATCCTCGTCGGTCTGGTGCAACCACCGGCCACGGTCGAGGAGGTCGAGGCGTCGCTCGACGAGTTGGCCCGCCTGGTGGACACCGCCGGCGCCGACGTCGTCGACCGGGTGATCCAGCGACGGCAGCATCCCGATCCCGCCACCTTCATCGGCAAGGGAAAGGCCCACGAGGTCAAGGCGCTCTCCGAGCTCTACGACGCCGACACCGTGGTGTTCGAC
>CAIXPF010000027.1 GCA_903921205.1 uncultured Acidimicrobiia bacterium
CCCTCCTCGGTCTGGGCCCCGCCGACATCGAGGCGCTGCGGGCCGAGGCGGTGGTGGCGTGAGCATCGACCACCAACCGGTCTTCGGGCCGCTGGCCGGCATCCGGGTGCTCGACCTCACCGTGGCGTTGGCCGGTTCCTTTTCGTGGTGCGGATGCCGCCGCTCGGCTCGTCGGGGCCCGATTGCCACGCCACCGGGTTCGGCTGGCACTTCGAGGACCTCGCCGGGCTGTTGCGGGTGCAGGGCTACGCCGACGGTCCGGACGTGGGCTCGATCCTCATGGACGGTGCATCGGGTCCGGCCGGGGCCAACGCGTTCCTGATGGCCTTGCTGCGCCGGCGACGCACCGGCCGGGGTGGCGTGGTCGAGGTGGCGCAGGTCGAGAACCTGATCAACCACTACGGCGAGCTGACCCTCGGCGCGGCCATGACCGGTGCGGCGCCACCCCGGTGGGGCAACCGCAGCCCCGACCACGCCCCGCAGGGGGTGTACCGCTGCTCCGGCGAGGACTGCTGGGTGGCGCTGACCGTGCGCTCCGACGAGGAGTGGGCGGCCCTGGCCCGCCTGATCGCGGCGACCCCGCCCGCCGCGGGACCGGTCGGGATCGGCGGCGCGGGCACCGCCGACCTGGTCGGACGCGAGGATCTGCGTACCGTGCAGGGTCGCATGGCCGCCCATGACGAGCTCGACGCCGTGCTCTCGGCGTGGACCGCGGCGCAGCAGCCGTGGGCGTTGGCAGCGGCCCTGCAGGCTGCGGGCATCCCGGCCGGTCCGGTGCTCGACGAGGCCGAGGCACTGGCGGACGAGCACCTGCACGCCCGCGGCTTCTTCGTCCTGCTCGACCATCCCTCGGCGGGTACCCATTTCCACGCCGGGCTGAATATGGTGCTCGGTGGCACACCGCTGCAGGTTTGGCGCGCCGCCCCGACCCTGGGCCAGGACAACGACTACGTCTACCGGGAACTGCTCGGCGTGTCCGACGAGACCTTCACCACCCTCGAGCGCGACGGCCATATCGGTACCCGTTTCCACTGACCTCCCGTTCCCGTTCCCGCAAGGAGCCCCCATGCCCGTGGCCGAATCGACCGAGTTCCTGGAGCATCTCCCGGCCAGCATGGCGAGCCGGTTCTTCGACCGGGTGCAGCGTTCGGGTGGTCGGGAGGCGTTCCGCCATCCGGTCGGGGACGCCTGGGTGTCGGTCAGCTGGCAGGAGGTGGCCGAGCGGGTGACCCGCCTGGCGGCAGGCCTGCTGGCACTGGGGATCGAGCCCGAGCAGCGCATCGGCCTGGTGTCGGGCACCCGCTACGAGTGGATCCTCGCCGATCTGGCCATCATGGCCGCCGGTGCGGCGACGACCACCGTGTACCCGACCACCAACGAGACCGACACCGTGTACATCCTGGGCGACTCGGACTGCCGGGTGATCTTCGCCGAGGACGACACGCAGTTGGCCAAGCTGGCGGCCGACCCGTCGCTGCTGGCCGGGGTGACCAAGGTGGTGACCTTCGACGGCACCGCGGACGGGGACCGGGTCATCGGCCTGGCCGACCTCGAGGAGCTCGGCCGGGTCCGGCTCGCCGCCGACCCGGAACTCGTGACGCGTACCGTGGCGGCCATCGGCCCCGAGCAGCTGGCCACCCTCATCTACACGTCGGGCACCACCGGCCGGCCCAAGGGTGTGCGACTGCTGCACCGGTCGTGGGTCTACGAGGGCGAGGCCATTGCCTCGTTGGGGCTGCTCGGCGAGGACGACCTGCAGTACCTGTGGCTGCCCATGGCCCACTCCTTCGGCAAAGTGCTGCTGTCGGCGCAGCTGGCCTGCGGGTTCGCCAGCGCCGTCGACGGCCGGGTCGACAGGGTGGTCGACAACCTCGCGGTGGTCCGGCCCACGTTCATGGGGGCGGCGCCGCGCATCTTCGAGAAGGCCCACGGCCGCATCGTGGCCATGGTCCATGCGGAGGGAGGTGTGCGGCAACGGCTGTTCGACCGGGCATTCGCCGTCGGTCTCGAGGTGTCGCGGCGGCGCCGGGCCGGCCGTTCGGTGCCGCCGCTGGTGGCGGTGCAGCACCGGGTTCTCGACAAGCTGGTCCTCGCCAAGATCCGGGCCCGTTTCGGCGGCCGGATCCGGTTCTTCATCTCGGGTGCGGCGGCGTTGAGCCCGGAGTTGGCCGAATGGTTCCATGCCGCCGGCCTGCTGATCCTCGAGGGCTACGGGCTGACCGAGACCTCGGCCGGTTCGGTGGTGAACCGCGCCGCCGACTACCGGCTCGGCACCGTCGGCCGGGTGTTGCCCGGCAGCGAGGTCCGCCTCGGGCTCGACGACGAGGTGGAGCTGCGCGGTCCCGGCGTCATGGCCGGCTACCACAACCGGCCGGAGGACACCGCGGCGGTGCTCGGCGCAGACGGCTGGCTGCGTACCGGGGACAAGGGCAGCCTCGATGCGGATGGCTTCCTGACCATCACCGGGCGGATCAAGGAGGTGTTCAAGACCTCGGGCGGCAAGTACATCGCGCCGTCGGCGATCGAGGCCGCGTTCAAGGCGGTGTGCCCGGCGGCGAGCGCCTTCCTGGTCTTCGGCAGCGACCGGAACTACTGCGTGGCGCTGGTGGCGCTCGACCCCGATGCGCTGGCCGAGATCGCTGCGTCCAAGGGCCTGGCCGGGCGCAGCTATGCCGAGCTGGTTCGCACGCCCGAGGTGCGCGAGGTGGTCGGTGCCTGTGTCGAGCAGCTCAACGCCGGCCTCAACCGGTGGGAGACCATCAAGCGCTGGGATCTGTTGGACCACGACCTGTCCATCGACTCCGGCGAGATGACCCCGTCGATGAAGGTGAAGCGCGGCCAGGTGGAGGACACCTACCGGCAGCTCATCGACGCCCTCTACGACTGAGCGGCTCAGGCCGGCGGCGCAAGGCGTCGTGCCGGTCAGCGACGCAAGGCGTCGTGCCGGTCAGCGACGCAAGGCGTCGACCTGCAGATCGACCAGGAACTGCAGCAGCGCGATCGGGCGGACCTCGTCGCCCACCAATGCCACGGCGCGCTCGAGGCTTGCCTCCGGTACCCGTAGGACGGCCGAGGTGAGCAGCGCAGTGTCCCCGACGGGCAGTGCCCGGGTCAGCACCGCCTCGCCCTCGGTCAACGTGGAGGCGGCGTGGCGGTCGTCGACGGCGAGGTCGGCGCCGGTGACGACGTCGACTGCGGCGAGCAGCCCGTCGGGCCCGGTCGTGCCGATGCGCAGGACCCGCATCGGCTGGGTCAGCCAGTCCCGGGCGCAGGCCAGCTCGTCGGTGGGCAGGAGCGCACCCCTGCTCGTGAGATACCGGGCGAGGCCACCGTTGGCGAACAGCAGCATGTCGCCGGCCAGGGCCATCGCGTCACCGCCGCCGTAGCTGGTCTCGAACAGGTGGCGCAGCGACTGCAACGCCAGCGGATCGGTGCGGATGGCGTGCCGGGTGGCCTTGGCCAGCAGCCAGCGGCAGCGTTCGGGCAGGGGCCGCGCTTTCGGGTTGATCGCACAGCACGCCTTGAACTTGCGGCCCGAACCGCACGGGCACGGTTCGTTCCGCCCGACGTCGCGACGCACCAGGAACGGCGACAGTTCGGCCAGGGCCTCGGGGTGAACCGGGCGGCCGGTCCGCTGCAGCAGGGCCATCGCCGCTGCGGCGTCGCCCCGGTCCTGTTGCAGCTCGGCCAGCATGCCGAGACAGGCCGGATGATCGGCCTCGGCAGCCAGACCGGCGTGCAAGAGGTCCTCCGCCGCCGGGGCGTCGCCCGACGCATCGGCGCCCAACGCCCGCAGGTAGCAGCCACCGGCGGTGACGGTCCCCGAGGTCGCAGCGACGGCATCGGCCCAGCGTCCCAACCGGCGCACCGAGACCAGCGGCCGGCCCAGCGTGGCGGTCTCGGCCAGCACACCGGCCACCGGGCCGTGGTCGAGGTCCTCGGCCATCCGGGTGGCGTCGGCGGTGGTCAGGCCGGGTCCGGCGTGGTCCATCCACGCCTGCCAGGCGTCGAGACTGCGGCGCGCAGCGCGCTGACAGCACCCGTCCGCGCCGGCCAGCAACTCGTCGAGCCGGCGCCGGCGGGCCTGTTCGGCCGGGGTGGCCCACTCGGCGCCGGCTGCACCGACCCACACCTCGCGCACCCGCAACCCGGCCGTGGCGAGCAGCTCGGTGACCGGGGCGGTCGTCACGGCGAACGCTGCCGGATGGGTGCCGATGGTGTCGACCACCAGGCGGTGCACCTCGGGTGCGGTCGGTGCCGGGTCGATCGCGGTGAAGGCCGCGGCGAGGGCCGATGCGGTCGCCTCGCCTGCGGTCGCATCGACGACGGCCTCGTCGAGGGCGATGAGGCCGACCTGTTCGCCGTCGTAACGGACCGCGACCAGCGAACCGACCGGGAACGCCTGCAGCCAGCCGGCAGGGCCCAGCAGCGACCCTTCGTCGGCGGCTCGGGGGTCGTCGTTGGACCCGGCGCTGCGTACGGTCGTGCCGTCGGCGAGCACGAACGTGCGGGGCAGTGCCAGGGCCAGCAGGTCGGGGCAGACGTCCAGAGCGTCGCGGGTCCGCTCGTCGGCGCTGATGCGGTGGGTGAACACCGCCCGCCGGAGGTGGTGCAGCACCGGGGCGAGGCGTTCGTCGGGCAGGCGCCAGAAGGCGTCGGAGTGACGCGCCAGCTCGGTGATCAGCGCCTCGAGGTCGACGCCGGGGCGGGAGGCGACCAGGGCATCGGCCAGCTGCGGATGCTCGGCGGTCAGTACCGCGGCCAGGTGCTCGACCGTCGACGCGCCGCCGGCGACCAGCGCCGCTTCCAGCACGGCGGCCGCCTGCTGTTCCACCCCGTCGTGCTGCTCGGTCGCATCGTCCATGGCGACCGACGGTAGCCCCTCGGACCGACGCGGTCGCACCGGGCGGGTGGGGTCACGCCGGCTGAACCGGTGGACCCGGCCTGCCGGATCGATCGCTGCCGGACCGGACGGTGCCGGACCGGTCACACCAGCCGGCGACGGTACAGGTCGTAGAGCAGCGCAGTGCCGGGCAGGGTGGGCAGCCAGTAGGTGAGCATGCGGTAGCCGACGGCGGCGACGACGGCACCGTCGGCATTGCTGCCGGTGGACACCAGGGCGGCGACCAGGATCGCGTCGGGGATGCCCAGCCCACCCGGCACCGGCACCGCGATCGTGGCGGTGAAGGACAGTTGCGTGGCCACCAGCAGGACGGCCGGCTCGACCGGGTTGGAGGTTGCGGCGACCAGCAGCGCCAGGCAGGCGACCTGTCCGGTCATGGTCAGCAGCTCCCCGAAGGCGATGGCGGCACCGTCGCGGGGGCGCCGGCTGACCGAGCGCAGGTAGTGCGCGGCATCGGCGAGCCAGCGGCGCAGCCGGCGGCGCAACCGCGGTCCACGGACGGCTGCGCCCGCCACGACGACGAGCGCCGCCAGCACGACGATCAGCTGCCAGCGGCTGCTGGGTACCAGGTCGCGCACTCGGTCCAGGTCCACGTTCGAGGCCGCGATCGCAGTGGCCAGGGCCACCGCCACCGAGGACACGATGGTGGTCAACAGGCTGTAGATGCCGGTGGCGGTCGCCGCCTGGGCCCGGGAGAGGCCGGTCCGACCGAGGAAGCGGACACGGAGGGTGGCGCTGCCGGCGTTGGCCGGGGTGAGCAGCAGGGTGATGGCCTCACCGACCTCGAGCTGCAGGGTCCGGCCGAAGGTCGGCCGCCACCCCGCCGACGCGACCAACGACGTGGTGTTGCCGAGGTAGATCAGGGGCACGACCAGCGCGGCGGCACCGGCGAGCTCCCAACGGAAGCCGCGGGTGGCCGCCAGGTGCTGGGGGAGCCGGGTCAGCACGATGACGACGACCACCACGACGACGAGCGACGCAAGCGCGATGCCGAGCGTGACGGGCGAGATGCGCAGGTGCCGCTGCAGCGCCCGTACCCGGCGCAGCGGCGTCGGCGACGGCGGGCTCACTGCTGCGTTCCCGCACGGGTCCCGCTGCGGGTGGCCCCGGTCCGGCTCACGGGGTCGGCGCCCACCGATCAGACGAGGTCGCGGCGGTACAGGTCGTACAGCAGTGCGGTGCCGGGCAGCGTCGGCAGCCAGTACGACAGCATCCGGAAGGCCAGGGCGGCGACGATGGCGTCCTCGTGCTGCACGCCGGTGGAGGCCAGTGCGGCGATGAGGATCGCCTCGGGCGCGCCGAGGCCACCGGGGATGGGCACCGTGCGGGAGGCCGCGCTCGCCAGCTGGGTGGCGACGATCAGTGCGGCCGGGTGGATCGGCGCATCGACGGCGTGCAGCAGCAGGCCGAGGCAGATCGCCGGGCCCACGATGCAGACCAGCTGTCCGCCGACGAGGCCGACGGCGGTGGACGGCTTCTCCATGACCTTGCGGATGTAGTGCAGCGCCTCGTGGAACCACACGACCACACGACGTCGGAAGCCGGGCGCCTTGATGACCACCGTGACGAACACCGCGATCGCCAGGATGCCGACGATCACCAGCCACAGGCCGGCCGGGACCTCCTGTTTGAGGGCCTTCGTGTCCAGGGTCGACGCGGCCATGGCAGCGGCGATGGGCAACGCGACGGCCGACACGATGCTGGTCAGGAAGCTGTAGAGCCCGTAGGCGGCGGCGGAGGAGGCCGCGTCGAGGCCGGAACGGCCGAGGAACCGCAGGCTCAACGACGCCCCGCCGACGTTGGCCGGGGTGACGACCAGCGTCAGGGACTGGCCGGCCTGCAACTGGAACATCCGGGGGAACGACGTCCGCCACTCGGCGGCCGTGCTGAACGAGATCGACCCGCCGAGGTAGTAGAGCGGCACGGCGAACGCCGCCGCCACGGCCCACGGCCAGCGGAAGGTCTCGGCGTCGATGATCGCCCGGGGCAGGTGCGAGACCTTGAGCACCGACAGGATGACCACGATCAGCATCACCAGGCCGACCACCACCAGGGTGGGGGTGACGTGCAGGCGCCGGTACAGCCCCAGCACGCTGTGCCTGGCCTGACCGGCCTCGACGGCGTCGAGCGGCTCGTCGCCGCGGTCTGCTCGTCCGTCGCCGGCGGGTGCGCTCACCTTCGAGACCCTACCGACCCGCCGGCCACGGCGCTCGGTCGGGGGCGCTCGGGCCGCCGGTCACCGATCGAGGGTCGCGTCGCTCCGCCTGCCGCTTCCGTCAGTGGAAGCGGGCGACGAGCTCGGCGTAGCGATCGAGCATCGGCAGGATCACGTCGGGTCCGTCCGAGGGCAGGCCGAGCACGGCGTAGGACGCGCCGAGAGCCGACATGTTCTCGATGTGGGCGGCATCGGGCTTCACCCCGAAGATGCCGAGCGACAACGTCGAGGGGTCGCGACCGCTGTCCTCGGCGAGCTGCAGCAGCTCCGGCCACTTCTCGGCGATCTCGTAGCGGCCCTCGTTCGGCATCCAGCCGTCGGCCCATTCGACGATGTGGCGGAAGTGCAGCGGGGTGGGCGAGCCACCGACCACGATCGGCGGGTGCGGGGCCTGCAGCGGCTTGGGCCACGCCCACGACGGCTCGAAGTTCACGTAGGTGCCGCTGAAGGAGGCGACCTCCTTGGTCCACAGCTCCTTGCAGGCCAGGATCTTCTCGCGTACCAGGGCCCGGCGGCGCTTGACGTCGATGCCGTGGTCCTCCATCTCCTCGTGGTTCCAGCCGTAGCCGACGCCGAAGATGACCCGTCCACCGGAGATCATGTCGAGGCTCGCGACTTCCTTGGCCAGCCACAGCGGGTCGCGCTGGGCGACGAGCGTGATGCCGGTGGCGACCTTCAGCTCGGTGGTGACCGCGGCTGCGGCGGCGAGCGCCACGAACTGGTCGTGGGCGCGCCAGTACATGTCGGGCAGCGGCGGCGCCCCTTCGCGCCCGCCCCACGGCGTCCGCCGGGACACCGGGATGTGGGAGTGCTCGGGGAACCACAACGAGTCGAAGCCGCGGGCCTCGACCTCCTTGGCCAGCTGGATCGGCTGGATGGACTGGTCGGTCGGGAAGATCATCACACCGAGACGCATGGCGGCGGACGTTACCGTCTCGCCGCCGGACGCGCCGCGGTGTCCGCTCGAGCGTGACCGGGAGTTACCGAGCTGCACCGGCCGGTTCGGGCAGGGCCACCGCCGTCTCGAGGTGCAGCAACTGGTCGAGGGTGGTGTGGAAGTGGATCAGCCCCGGCTCGTTGCGTCCGAACTGGATGGCGTCCTGCGCCCCGGACCCGAACGAGCGCTGGATCTGCTCGCACATGATGAAGTCCTCGGTCTCCGTCACCTGCATCAGCAGGTCGAGGTTGCGTGTCCAGTACGCCCGGGCCTTGTCGGTCTGCGGCTCGGTCGGTGCGTACAGCGACACCAGGGCGGTGCAGCGTCCCGGCCCGTCGGGGAAGATCTGGTACAGCTCGACGTGGTCGACCTGCTGGATCAGCACGGTATTGGGCAGCAGGTAGTACACCAGGGTCGCGGCGGTCAGCAGGTCGCGTTCGTCGCGGGGCACGTCGACGTAGTCGTTCATGGTCCAGCGGGCCACGGCCATACGCCCGTGGCTGCCCCACGCATCGAAGCAGCTGTTGTTCGACTGGATGAGCGGGTGGATGGTCTGCCGGTGCAGGTGTTCGACGTGGTACACCTCGCCGAAGGTGTCGAACATCAGCTTCCAGTTCATCTCCCGGGTGGTCACCCGGGTCTCGGTGCGGTGGTAGTGCTCGAGCCCGAAGCTGGCCAGCTCGCCCGCGGCGCCGTCGAGCCACGTCGAGGGGTCGAAGTCGGCGGGGTCGCCGTCGAGGTGGATGAACACCAGGCCGTGCAGCTCGGCGCAGGCGATGGGCGACAGGCCGTTGTCTGCCTTGTCGACCCCGGCGAAGCCGGCCCGGTGGGTCATGGCCACCAGGCGCCCGTCCAGCCGGTAGGACCAGGCGTGGTACGGGCACATGAACGACTTGGCCGTGTGGCCGCGGCCCTCGGCGACGCAGGCCCCACGGTGCCGGCACACGTTGCGGAACGCCCGCACGACACCGTCCTCACCGCGGACCACCAGGACCGGGATGTCGGCGATGGACAGGGTGACGTAGTCGCCGGGGTCGGGCACGTCGGGGGTCAGACAGGCGATGACCGGCAGGCCCCGGAACAGCGTGGTGATCTCGGCGTCGTAGCGGTCCTGCCGGACGTACTTGTCGACCCGGTTGCGGTAGACGTCGGGGCCCATGTCGGTGGTGTTGCCGGCGAGGTGGTGGGCCATCATCCGATCGAGCAACGCGAGCTGCCAACTGTCCTGCACCGGGTGTCCTCCGTCGACTGCACGTCCCGCCGAGCGGGATCCCGAGCCGCAGCGTAGCGGCCGCCCCCGACGGGCTCCCACCCGGTTCGTCCGGTTCGTCCGGGCGTGCACGCTGGTCCGGTACCGGGGCGGTCAGCGGCCGGTCCAGCGGGGTGGGCGCTTCTCCAGGAAGGCCAGCGGTCCTTCCCGGGCGTCGTCGGTGGCCATGACCGCGGCCATGGCGGCGGTCTCGATCGGGTAGGCGTCGTCGAGGGCGAGCCCCGAGGTGCGCACGACCACCTCCTTGGCCAGGGCCAACGCCAGCGGTGCGGCTTCGGCCACCCGATGGGCGGTGTCGACCGCCACCGGGATGGTGTCGGCGTGGGCGACGACCTCGCTGACCAGGCCGTGCCGCAACGCGAACTGGGCATCGACCGGTTCGCCGCCGAGGATGATCCGCATCGCTGCGGTGTACGGGATCTGCCGGGCGAGGCGCACCAGGGTGCCGCCGGCGGGGATGATCCCGCGCCTGACCTCGGAGGTGCCGAAGATCGCCCGTTCGGACGCGATCCGGAAATCGGTACCCATCAGCAGCTCGGTGCCGCCGGCGATCGCCGGGCCGGTGACGGCCACCACGATCGGTTTGAACACGTCGCAGCCGCGCAGCAGCGCCTTGGTGAGGGTGTCGGGGTCGGCCAGGAACGCCTCGTCCCACTCGTCCTCGGCGCCGCGGGCGCCGGTCATCAACGGGATCAGCCGGCCGAGGTCGGCCCCGGCGCAGAACGTGTCGCTCCCGGCCCCCCGCAGCAACGCCACCGACACCGCCGGGTCCCGGCGCACGTCGTCCCATGCCCGGCCGAGACGGATCAGCATCTCCGGGGTCATGGCGTTGTGCCGGTCGGGACGGTTCAGGGTGATCGTCGCCACACCGTCGGCGACCTCGTAGAGCACATGGGGCTGGTCCATGCCGCGCAGTCTGGCCGATCCGCAGCGTGGGTTCTGCTCGTTCGGGCGGCGCAGCTGCCGCACCCGGTCGCTCGTGCCGGATGCGCCGGCGCCCGGGACGGCCGCGCCCGTGTCCCGTCGGGGGCTCGGGGGTGCTTGCGTCCGCACTCGGGTAGTGTCCCGGCGAAGTGATCGACCAGACGTCGCACCGGGTTGCGGTGGGCCGTCGCCGACCCGTGAAGAAGCGTGCGCGATGACCACATCCCAGGAGCGGCGCTTCGTGCCCGACGACGACCCGATCGCCACCGAGGCGGGCGAGACGGTGCAGCGCGGTGATCTGGCCCGCCTCGACGAGCTGCTCGCCACCCACCCCTGGCTGGCCACGGCGTCCTTCGGTGACCCCGAGTGCCATCGCACGCTGCTGCACGCCGTGTGCGACTTCCCCGGCAAGTTCCCCAACGGGCCGGCGACCGTGCGACGCCTGGTGGCTGCCGGCGCCGACGTCGACGCCCGCAGCTGTTTCGACGGCCACACCGAGACGGCGCTGCACTGGGCGGCGAGCTGTGACGACGTCGCCGTGGTCGACGCCCTGCTCGACGCCGGGGCCGACATCGAGGCGGCCGGGGCCGACATCGGCGGCGGGACGGCGCTCGGCGATGCCTGCGAGTTCGAGAGCTGGGGCGCGGCCTGGCGGCTGGTGCAGCGCGGCGCCACCACCCGGCTGCGCGACGCCGCTGCCCTCGGCATGGTCGAGCAGGTGCAGACCGCTCTCGCCGAGGGCGACGGCCTCGGACCCGACGAGATCTCCCAGGCCCTGTGGAGCGCTGCGGTCGGCGGCCAGTACGCCATCAGCGTGCTGCTCGGCGAGCGCGGGGCCGACGTCAACTGGCGGGGCCGTGACGGACGCACGCCGCTGGACTGCGCCGAGGAGGCCTTCGCCCCCAAGTTGACCGCCTGGTTGCGCGAACGCGGTGCACTGCGTTCCCGCGAACTGCACTGAGCGCGGCGCTCGACGGGCGTGGAGCGACGGGGTGCCCGCCGGGGGCGTAGTCTTTGCAACCTGACGTCGCACATGTAGGGCGCCCGGCTCGTCCCGGCACCCGAGGGGGTAGGACCATGAGCACCACAGCGAGCAGCGAGACACTGGTCATCCGGGGCGGCACCGTCGTCGACGGCACCGGCGAACCGGGCCGGCGGGCCGACGTGGCGGTCGCCGGCGGCAAGATCGTCGAGATCGGCGACAACCTCCGTGGCGACCGCACCCTCGAGGCCGACGGTTGCGTCGTGGCCCCCGGCTTCATCGACATCCA
>CAIXPF010000028.1 GCA_903921205.1 uncultured Acidimicrobiia bacterium
GTCGGCAGGCGGCGTCGGCAGGGTGAACAGCCGCGAGCGATCATCCAGAACCGTCGTCGGTGCGGCTGCTGCGTGGTCGGCGAATCCCAGTGCCAGAGCCAGAAACCCGACGATGAGACCAAAAATGAGCAGCGCGGAGCGAAGGGGTCGGACCCCTCGTCTGTCGAGACCTTCGCCTCGTGGATTCGATTGGCAGGTAACGTTCGTCACCATGTCCAAAAGTGTAGCGCCGAATCGGTGTAACGAGTGCGTCTTTTTGGCTTAGTTGAGCGAAAAGGAGGCTAGCCTACCGATCACGCACGATCGGCATGGTGCTAGCACCATGCCGTGCATAGATCATTTGGCTCTACAACTAAAAACAACCGTTTTATATCAATCTGATGGACATTCCATCTCGATGCGGTCTGATCACCGCGGGTAGCCAAAAAGGCTCTCCTCCTCGGCAACTGCCAACGTCCAGCGGATAGGCGCAAACCGCCCCATGACCGCCTCCAGATGACGAAAACCACCGCGTGTCAGCAACGTCAAGGTGCAGAAAGGAGGTGCCCGTACCCGCTACGGCCAGAAGTTCGTGGCACTTGGGACGCGGATACCGTAGGGAGCTCCGGCTTTCCCTAGGCGCGCCAGCAACTGCGCCTTCGTTGCACTCGCGCGCAGACTGATGCGCCAGCCCCTATCGTCGGCCGCGCGACCCGATCGCAGCCACTCGACGTACGCATGGTTGGCTTGGAGCGATTGGTTGAACGCCCGCAGCAGCAGCGTCACGATTGGCTGCAGCGAGGGTGGCGGCGTGGGCAGCCCAGCCACGCGCTTACGCGCGTTCTCGCGCTGCGGGATAATCGTGCCCTCGATGCGACCCGCCGCGACCTTCCAGTTGATCACGCGACGCTTGGCTTGGTCGATCAGGATGTTGAGGTCCATGCGCGGCTGGCCACCGATGCTGAGGGTGGCGAGAGCGCTGCGCAGCCACTGTTCGGTATTCATCATCGACAGCGTGAAGCCCGCGAGTTCATTGTCGAGCCGCGTGCCGCCGGTGAAGGTCATGACCGGCGTGACGCGCACAGCGCCGCGCTTCTGCAGGAGTTTGCGACCGGCAGCGGAGAGCGTCGTCTTGGCGGTGACGGCCGTGCCAGCCGCACCGGCAAACTTCGCCGTGCCGATCACCACGCGCTCGTTGGCTCGAGCCACGCGTGCGTCGATCACCGACGGGGCGCCGAAGAGCGTAATCGTGCCGTCGCAGCGGGTCACCGTGGTTCCGGCACATTGTCCGGTGACAACAGCCGAGCCGTCGGCGTTCGCCTTGAGCGATGCCGAACGCACGGACTGAGCTGGCGGGGCCGTCAGCTCGATCGTCGACTGGACGCGCACCTGCGAACCGTCGATGTCGATCGTCGTGACGACCTTGACACTCAGCACACCGTCGGCCGCCAACTTGCGCTGCAGCTTGAGTGGCAATGCCAGGGCAACGTTCTGCGTCCGCCCTGCGGCGATCTGCGATTGGCTCGTGGCGATCTGCGTGGAGCCGATAAACATCGTCACTGTCGCCGTGCAGGCGCGTGCGGTTGCAGCACAGCCGACCTGCACCACGGCCGAGCCATTCGGATCCACCGTGGCGGAATCTTCAAGTGCCGCGGGCGGCGGCGGCGTGGCCGGCGCGTTCGGCGTAACCGCTGTCGAGGCGCTCGATGCTGCACCGGTGCCCACGGCGTTGGTGGCGCGGACGGTAAACGTGTAGGCCGTGCCATTCGTCAGGCCGGTGACTACACATGCAAGCGATCCCGTGGTCCACGAGCAGGTGCGACCGCCAGGCGAGGCGGTCACGGTATAGCCCGTGATCGGCGATCCGCCGATGAAGGTAGGCGCCGACCATTCCACCGTGGCGCGGGCATCGCCCGCCGTGGCGGAGACCGACGATGGCAGGCCCGGCACGGTGGCATTGATCGTCGCAGTGGCACTCGGCTGCGTCAGGACATACTGCGCACGATCGGCGCCGAGCAGCGCGAGGCCGCTCACGGTGACCGCGCGGCCCGCTCCCACCTCGGGCGAGCCGAAAGCACCGACGACCGTGCCCATATCGAGCATGACAGCATCGCTTCCGACGACACCGACCAGTGTCGCGGCGGAGAGGTCGAGCGCCGCGACTGCGGTGCCATCAAAGGCCTTGTCGGTAGCCGTCACGCCGGTCACAGTCAGCAACTTGCGGTCGACGGTGAGCGATACCTGCGCCGTGATGCCGCTGGCGAACGTCGCGGTATCGGTCGGTGTGAACGTTGCGGTTACGACCCTGCTGCCGGCCGTGAGCCCGGTGCCAATAGCGACCGGCGTGTTGCCAATCGCGTACGCGAAGGTACCCGGGATCGGGTTGCCACCGAAGGAGGCGACGGCACTCAACTGCGTGGCGCTGAGCGCGGTGCCGTACGTGATGTTTGAGGGTGTGCTCCAGGCGATCGTGGGCACGTCCTTGTCGATGATCGTGAAGATACCGCCGACGTAGGCAAAGACGTAATTGGCCGCCGTCGCGGTGCCGGAGAAGCCGATCGTAAAGGTGCCGACCGTCTCCCCCACGGCGCGCAGGGCGCTCAGACCGGACACGTCGATCGACGACAGGCCGTCACTGCCGACGTAACCCGTCACCAGGTAGGAGAGCGCCGGATCGGGCGTCGTCACACGCTTCTGGGCGCTCTGCGCCGTGACGGTGAGCGTCGCCTTCGCGACCGTGATCGCGATCGGCGCCGACGTGGCTGCGTTGTAGCTGCCGTCCTGCGCGATCGAGGCCGTCACCTGGCAGGTGCCGGCGCCCGTCACCGTGAGGTTGGCACCCGCGATCGAGCACGGGCCCGAGACGACGGCGTACGTGACGAGGCCAGCGCCATGCGGCCCGGTGTACGTGGCCGACAGCGTCGTGCCCGCTCCGCCGTACGTCAGCGAGGTGGACGCGGCCTGAGCGATGATCGTCTGGTCGGCGCGCACGACGACGACGTTCGAAGTATCGGTCGCCGTCGTGTACGTCGCCGTATCGGTCGGGGTGAAGGTCGCGACGAGCGTATGGGCGCCCACGGCGAGCACGTCGCCGGCGGTGCGCGGCGTGGCGCCCTCGGCGTACGTGACCGTGCCCGCCACGGAGCCGGCGAAACCCGCCGCCGTGGCGTTCAGCTGTGTGCCGGACAGCGCGGTGCCGTACGCGATCGTGGCGGGGTCCGCCCACGTGACGATCGGCGTCTCGCGCGTCGCCGAGATCGCGACGGTCAGCGTGCGGTTGGCGACAAGGGTGCCGTCGCTGACGCGCACCGTGAATGTGTCGGTCGCATTTGCTGCGAGCGCGTTGACGGCGGCATCGTTCGGCGTGTAGGTGTACGCGCCGTTCGACTTGCGCAGCGCGAGCGTGCCGTAGGTGCCGATCATCGAGACCGTGGCGCCGTTGTCCGTACCCGACGCGATGTCATAGGTGAGCGCTGCACTCTCGGCGTCGGCACCCGACAGCACACCGGACTCGACGGGGAACGTATCGGCAGCCGCGGTGTCGGTGACGGTCATTGACGACGGCGCTACGAGCGTCGGCGTATCGTCGGCGGCCGTGATCGAGACGATCAGCGTGCGCGACGCGCTGAGCGAGCCGTCAGAGGCCGAGACGGTGAACACATCCGTCGCGTCCGCGGCCAGCGCGTTGATCGCGGCGTCGTTCGGCACGTAGACGTACTGGCCGGTGGTGGTGGCGAGGCGGAGCGTGCCGTACGTGCCGACGATCGCGCGGGTGTAGGAAATAGCGCCGATGGTCTGCGCGGATGTGCTCGCGCCCGTCGCGTCGTAGGAGCGCGCCGTGCCCTCGGCATCGCTCGAGGCGAACGTACCGGTGGCGTTCGAGAACGTGTCGGCGGCGGCGGTATCGGTGTACGCCGGGCCGGTGATCGCGCTGAAGAGCGGCCGGTCGTTCGTAGCCGCGATCGAGATGACGAGCGCGCGCTGCGCCGTCAGGGCGCCGTCGCCCGCAGTCACGGTGAAGGTATCGGTCGCGCTGCTCGCGAGGGCGTTGACCGCCGTGGCGTTCGGGATGTACTCCCAGGCGCCGGTCGTGCCGTTGACGACCAGGGTGCCGTACGAACCAACACTGGTGCTGAGGCCGAGCGCCGGCGTGACGCCATCGATGCCGTAGGCGACGGTGGTGAAGTCCGGATCGTTGGAGACCAGGGTGCCCGTCAGCGGTGTCGGATAGGTGTCCGCGCCACTGGTGTCAGCGAGGAACCCACCGCTCGGGGCGCTCAGCACCGGGCGGTTGTTGATACCCATCAGCGAGATCGTCATCGGCAGCGAGGCTGTGGCCGCGCCGTCACTCACGTTGATGGTGAAGGGCTCGAGCGCAAGCCCGACAAGCGCGCGCACCAGCGTGTCGTCCGGGGTGTACGTCCAGACACCCGTCGCCGCGACGATGCTGAGCGTGCCGTACGCGCCCGCGAGGCTCGTGACGGTGCTGCCACCCGAGACGATGCCGTACGAGAGCGCGCTGCCCTCGGCGTCGGTGGCCGACAGCGAAGCCGACAGTCCGGGCAGCGGACCGTTGGCGTCGTCGTCGCGCACGACGCCACCACTCGGCGCGGCGAGGATCGGCGTGTCGTTGACGCCGGTAATCAAGATCGTGAGGGTACGCGAGGCGGTCAGCGCACCATCCTCAGCCGTCACCGTGAAGGTGTCTGAGGCGTTGGCGGAGCGCGAGTTGATCGCCGAGGCGGTCGGCGTGTACGTCCACGTGCCGGCGCTCGCATTGATGGCGAGCGTGCCGAAGGTGCCGGCGAGGCTCGTGACGGTGCCGGAGCCGTTGTCGATGCCGTACGTCCGCGCCGTGCCCTCGGCGTCGGACGACGTGACCGCGCCGGTCACGGGCGTAAACGTGTCGGAGCCTGCCGTGTCGACGATGGTGGCGCCGGTGGGTACGGGCATGACCGGGCGATCGTTGACGCCGACGATCGAGATCGTCAAGGTGGCGGTCCCGACGAGCGAGCCATCCGAGGCGGTCACCGTGAAGCCGTCGGAGGCGTTGGTCGACAGCGCGTTGATCGCCGCGGCATCCGGGACGTAGGTCCAACCGCCGCCACTGACCACCGTCAGCGTGCCGTAGGCCCCGGCGAGCACGGAGCTGCCGGAGGCCGGGGTGACGCCCTGGATGCCGAACGCCGGCGTCGTGCCCTCGGCGTCAGTCGCCGACAGCGTGCCGGTGACGTCCGCGAACGCGTCGACGGCGGCGGTGTCGGTGACCGTGCCGCCCGTCGGCGCGGCCGCGACCGGGCGGTCGTTCGCGCCGGTGATCGTGACCGTGAAGGTGGCGTCGGTGGTCGCCGTGCCGTCACCCACGCGCACGGTGAAGGTCTCGGTGGTGTCGGTGGCGATGCCGTTGATCGCACCGGCGTCGGGCACGAAGACGTAGGCGCCAGTGGCCGAGGCGACGCGGAGCGTGCCGTAGGTGCCGGTGCGGGCGCGGTCGTAGGTGACACCGCCGATGCTGGCGCTCGTGCTCGTATCACTGGCGATCGAATACGCGAGCGTCGCGCCCGTGTCGCGGTCGGCGCCGACCAGCGTGCCCGTGGCGTTGGTGAACGAATCGACCGCAGTCGTGTCGGTGTAGGCGGCTGCCGTCGGCGTCGCGAGCGTCGGTGCGTCGTTGGCCGCGGTGATCGAGACCGTCAGGATGGCGGTCGTCGAGGCCGTGCCATCCGAGACCGTGACGGTGAAGGTCTCCGACGTGTCGGTGGTGCGGGCGTTGATCGCGGCGCGGTTCGGCGTGAAGACGTACGCCCCGGTGGCGCGGGTGACGGTGAGCGTGCCGTACGTGCCGGTGCTCGTCACGCTCGCGGCCGGGGTGACGCCCTGGATGCCGTAGAGCAGCGTGTCCCCCGTGTCGACGTCGGCACCTGTGAGCGTGCCGGTGCCGTTCGTGAAGGTGTCGTTGGCGCTCGTGTCCGTGTACGCAATCGTCGTCGGCGTGGCCAGCGTCGGCGTGTCGTTCACCGCGGCGAGCGTCATCGTGACGGTCGTAGCCGGCGACGAGCTGTTGAGGCTATCCGACGCGGAGACGGTGAAGGCGATCGCACCGTTGGCATTGGCGACCGGCGTGTAGGTGAGCGAGCCGAGGCTGGCGTACGGGACCACCTGACCGCTGGTGACCGGCGTGCCCGACAGGCTGAGCGTGCCGGTGTACGGCAGGCCGGCGATGGTGATCGTCGTCGGCGTCGATGTGCGCGCATCCGCGTACGCGGCCGCGAAGGCCGACTGCGTAAACGTCAGCGTCGTGTCCTCGGTGCCACTCACGCCAATGGCGGCAAGCGTCGGCGCCACGGTGTCGCGTGTGACGGTCGTGCCGTCGGCCGCCGTCGCCGGGCCCATGTTGGCCCCGTCGGTGGCGCCGTTGGCGGCGAAGCGCGGGATCACCGTGCCATCGGTGCAGTTCGTGACGGTGACGGTGCGCGTCGAGCCCGAGTCAGTCCCCGGGTTGAAGACGCAGCCGGCGGCGGTGCCCGCGTTGGCGAAGTCGGCGGCCGCGACGCCGGTGACGTTCTTGGAGAACGTGAGCGTGTAAACCACGTTCGCGCCGTTCGTGAGCGTCGCGGTGGTGGCAGTGAAGGACGAGACGTCCGGTGCAACTGCGTCGCGTGTGATGGTGCCGCCGGTGAAGCCCGTTGCCGGTCCTGCGGTACCGGCACCGTCGGCGGCGCCGTTGGCCGCAAAGCGCGGAGTCACCGTGCCGTCGGAGCAGCTCGTGACGGTCACGGTGCGAGTGCTGCCCGTGTCGGCACCAGGCGCGAAGACGCAGCCCGTCGCCGTACCCGTATTGGTGAAGTCCGCAGCCGCGACGCCCGTGACGAGCTCGGAGAACGTGAGCGTGTAGGTGAGCGTCGTCGCGTTGGTCGGCGAGGCGGTGACCGCCGTCAGCGAGACGACCGTCGGGGCGGTGACGTCGCGCGTGATCGTCGTGGTCGCGTTCGCGACTGCGGCCGGGCCGGTGTTGGCGGCCGCGTCGGCAGCACCACCCGCACTGAACTGCGGCGTCACGGTGCCCTCAGAACAGCCGGTGATCGTGACCGTGCGCGACGCGCCCGTATCGTTGCCCGGCGCGAACACGCAGTCCGTCGCCGTGCCCGAGTTCGCAAAGTCGCCAGCAGCGATATCGGTGACCGACTCGGAGAACGTAAGCGTGTAGGTGAAGCTCGCGGCGGTCGTCGGCGAGGCCTGCGTCGACGAGAAGCCAGACACCGTCGGTGCGGTGCGATCGATGGTGATGCTCGAGCCCGTCACAGCCTCGGCCGGGCCGGTGTTGCCTGCGGCATCGACGGCACCGGCTGCCGCAAAACGCGGCACCAGGGTGCCCTCGGAGCAACTCGTAATCGTGACCGTGCGCGAAGCACTCGAGTCGGTACTGGGGTCGAAGACGCAGCCCGTTGCCGTGCCGGTGTTCGATAGATCAGCTGCGACCACGCCCGTAACCGACTCGGAGAACGTCAGCGTGAACGTCTGCGCGATGGCGTTGGTCGGCGAAGCGGTGACGGCCGTCAGCGATGCGGTCGGCGCAGTGCGGTCGATCGTGATCGTCGTCGTGGAAGCCTCGGCGGTCGCCGGTCCGGTGTTGCCCGCCCCGTCGCTTGCGCCGCCGGCTGCGAATTCCGGGATCACCGTGCCAGCGGTGCAGTTCGTGATGGTGACGGTGCGCGATGCGCCCGCGTCGGTACCCGGCGCGAAGGTGCACGACGCCGCCGTGCCCGTGTTCGAGAAGTCGCCCGCCGCGACACCCGTGACCGACTCCGAGAACGTGAGGGCGTACGTGAAACTCGTCGCATTGGTCGGCGAGGCCTGGGCGCTCGTGAAGCCCGTCACTGTAGGCGCCGTCACATCGCGCGTGATCGTCGCGCCCGTCGCGGCCACTGTCGGGCCCCCGTTCGAGGCCAGGTCGTCGGCACCACCGACGGCGAAGCGCGGGATGATCGTGCCCTCGCCGCAGCCCGTGATCGTCACCGTGCGCGAGGCGTCGGAGTCGGTGCCCGGCGAGAAGCTGCAGCCCGTCGCCGTACCGGTCTGCGAGAAGTCGCCGGCGGCCACGCCCGTGACCGACTCGGAAAACGTGAGGGTGTACGTGAGCGTCGTGGCGTTCGTCGGCGTCGAGGTGCCGGCGGTAAACGATGCGACCGTCGGCGCGGTGATGTCACGCGTGACGGTCGAACCGTCAGCTGCCGTAGCTGGGCCCGTGTTGGAGACGGCATCTGTCGCGCCGTTCGCGGCGAAGCGCGGGATGATCGTGCCCTCGCCGCAGCCCGTGATCGTGACGGTGCGCGAGATGCCGGAGTCGGCGCTCGGATCGAACACGCAGGAGACGGCAGTGCCGGTGTTGGAGAAGTCACCGGCGACGACGCCCGTCACGGTGCGGGAGAACGTCAGCGTGTACGAGATCGAGGCAGCGTTTGTCGGCGACGAGGTAACGGCCGTGAACGACGACACGGTCGGGGCCGCGGCATCACGTGCGATCGTGGGCCCGTCGGCGATCGTCGTCGGGCCGGTGTTGCCCGCGGCGTCGGTCGCACCGTTCGCAGCGAAGTGCGGAATGATCGTGCCCGCCGAACAGCTCGTCAGGGTGACGGTGCGGAGCGCACCGGCGTCGGTGCCGGGCGCGAACACGCAGCCCGTCGCCGTACCCGTCTGCGTGAAGTCGCCGGCGGCGACATCCGTGACCGACTCGGAGAAAGTCAGCGTGTAGTCGACCGAGGTGGCATTGGTAGGCGTCGCCGTGACGGCGGTGATTGCCGCGGTCGGCGCAGTGCGGTCGATCGTGAGCGTGGTGCTGGAGGTCGCCGCGACGGCTGGGCCGGTGTTGCTGGCGGTATCGGTTGCGCCGCCCAGGGCGAACTCGGGGATGACGGTGCCATCCGAGCAACTGCTGATCGTGACGGTGCGCGACGCACCCTCGTCGGTACCCGGGGAGAACGAGCAGCCTGTGGCAGTGCCGGTGTTGGAGAAGTCACCCGTCGCCACACCCGTGACCAACTCGGAAAACGTCAGCGTGTAGACCACGGAGGCGGCATTCGTCGGCGTGGCCTGCGTGCTCGAGAACGACGGTACGGTCGGGGCCGTGCGGTCGATCGTGATCGTCGCGCCCGTTGAGGCAGAAGCCGGTCCGGTGTTGCCGGCTGCATCCGAAACGGCGCTGACGGCGAGGCGCGGAATGACGGTGCCCTCGGAGCAGCCGGTCACGGTGACGGTGCGTGAGCTGCCCGAATCAGCATCAAGGGCGAAGGTGCACGACGTCGCCGTACCCGTATTCGAGAAGTCGCCCGCCGCCACACCCGTGACCGACTCGGAGAACGTCAGCGTGTACGACAGCGACACCGCATTCGTCGGCGATGCCGTGACCGCCGTGAACGACGAGACCGTCGGCGCTGTCGTGTCACGCGTAATCGTCGGACCATCGGCAATCGTCGCCGGACCGGTATTGCCAGCTGCATCGGTCGCGCCGTTCGCGGCGAAGTGCGGAATCACGGTGCCCCCCGAGCAGCTCGTTAGCGTGACCGTGCGCGTATTGCCCGAATCGGTGCCAGGCGCGAAGACACAGCCCGTCGCCGTACCCGTCTGCGTGAAGTCGCCGGCAGCCACACCCGTGACCGACTCCGAGAACGTCAGCGTGTACTCAATCGACGCCGCGTTCGTTGGCGACGAGGTGACAGCCGTCAAAGCCGCAGTCGGCGCCGTACGATCGATCAGGAGCGACGAGCCGGTGGCAGCCGAGGCCGGACCCGTGTTGCCCGCCGCATCGGTGGCGCCCCAACTCGCAAACTGCGGCACGACGGTGCCCTCCGAGCAGCTGCTGATCGTGACGCTGCGCGACGTACCCACGTCGGTACCCGGCGCGAACGTACAGCCCGTGGCGCTGCCGGTGTTGGAGAAGTCGCCCGCCGCCACGCCCGTGACCGACTCGGCGAACGTGAGCGTGTAGGAGAACGAGCTTGCGTTCGTGGACGAGGCCTGCACCGTGGTAAACGACGACACGGTTGGCGCTGTCGTGTCGACCACGATCGCCTTGGAGCCCGCGATGTTGTTCAGGCCCGACGGTACCGTCGTCGAGGTCATCGCATTGCCCGCCGTATCCGCAACCGTCCCGATCGTGAAGCTCGAGACCGTCAGATCAGCAGAGTTCTGCCCGGCCGCGACGGTGTACGTGCCCGTCAGCGTCGTGCCCGCCGACGCGGCTGTGAGTACGACGGCCTCACCGGTGTCGAGCGTGGCCGTGATCGTGTTGCCTGATTGGATTGCCTCGCTCGCCGTTGCGGTGACGTTGATCGTGGCCCCTGCCTTGTACGAGCCATCGACCGTGGAGGACGAGAAGCTCGCGATGGTCGGCGCAGTGACGTCGCGCGTGATCGTCGTCGTCGCGGTCGCAGCCGACGCCGGGCCCGTGTTGCCTGCCGCATCCGTCGCACCACCCAAGGCGAAGACGGGAATCACCGTGCCGCCCGTCGTGCACGTGACCGTGACAATGCGCGACGTGCCCGAATCGGTATCCGGTGCGAAGGTGCAGGTCGCGGTACCGCTGTTCGAGAAATCGCCGACCGCGACGCCCGTCACCGCCTCGGAGAACGTGAGCGTGTAGGTGATACTCGAAGCGTTCGTCGGCGTGGAGGCTGCCGAGACGAAGCTCGAGACGCTCGGCGCCGTACGGTCGATCGTGATCGTCGTCGAGGACGTCGCCGCCGCGGCCGGGCCGGTGTTACCGGCTGTGTCGCTCGCACCGCCAAGGGCGAACTCCGGCACGACGGTGCCCGCCGAGCAGCTCGTGATCGTAACGGTGCGTGTCGTGCCGGAATCGGAACCGGGTGCGTACACGCAGCCCGTCGCCGAACCCGTGTTAGAGAAGTCGCCCGCTGCGACACCCGTCACGGTCTCCGAGAACGTCAGCGTGTAAGTAAAGCTGGCTGCGTTCGTGGGCGTGGACTGTGCCGACGTGAAGCTCGACACCGTCGGGGCCGTCGTGTCGATCACGATCGCCTTGACTCCCGCAATGTTGTTCACTCCCGTCAGCACCGTCGTCGACGTCATCGCATTGCCCGCCGTATCGGCGACGGTCCCGATCGTGAAGCTGGAGACCGTCAGATCCGACGACGTCTGCGACGCGCCAACCGTGTACGTACCACTCAACGTCGTGCCCGCCGATGCGGCGGTCAACAGCACCGTCGCACCCGTGTCGAGCGTGACCGTAAGCGTATTGCCCGACTGAATCGCCTCACTCGTCGTCGCCACGATGTTGATCGTCGCGCCCTGCTTGTACGTGCCGTCCGCAGTGGACGACGAGAACGACGAGACCGTCGGTGCGGTCGTATCGACCACAATCGCCTTGGCACCCGCAATGTTGTTCCCGCCAGACGGCACCGTCGTCGAGGTCATTGCGTTACCCACCGCATCCGCAACGGTCCCGATGGTGAAGCTCGAGACCGTCAGGTCGGCCGAGTTCTGCGCCGACGTCACGGTGTACGTGCCGGTCAGCGTCGTGCCAGCCGACACGGCCGTCAGCAGCACCGTCGCGCCCGTATCAAGCGTGGCCGTAAGCGTATTGCCCGACTGGATCGCCTCGCTGGTTGTCGCGGTGATGTTGATCGCCGCGCCAGCCTTGTACGACCCGTCTGCGGTCGATGAGGAGAAGCTCGACACCGTCGGCGCCGTCACATCGCGCGTGATCGTGGTCGTCGCGGTCGCAGCCGACGCCGGGCCCGTGTTGCCGGCCGCGTCGGACGCGCCACCCGATGCGAAGACCGGGATGACCGTCCCGCCCGTGGTACACGTGACTGTCACCGTGCGCGAGGCGCCTGAATCGGCATCCGGCGCGAAGGTGCAGGTCGCGGTACCACTATTGGAGAAGTCGCCGATCGCAACGCCCGTCACGGTCTCGGAGAACGTCAGTGCGTACGTGATGCTCGACGCGTTCGTCGGCGACGAGGCGGCCGACGTGAACGACGACACCGTCGGCGCCGTCGTGTCGACCACGATCGCCTTGGCACCCGCGATGTTGCTCGCGCCCGTCGGCACCGTCGTCGACGTCATTGCGTTGCCCGCCGTGTCGGCGACCGTGCCGATCGTAAAGCTCGACACCGTCAGATCGGCGGAGGTCTGACTGGCCGCGACCGTGTACGTACCCGACAGCGTGGTGCCCGCCGACGCGGCCGTCAGCAGCACCGTCGCACCCGTATCGAGCGTGACCGTCAGGGTATTCGCCGACCGGATCGCCTCGCTCGTCGTGGCCGTCACGTTGACGGTATCGCCGGCCCTGTACGTCCCATCCGCCGTCGAGGAGGAGAAGCTCGACACCGTCGGCGCCGTCGTGTCGATCACGATCGCCTTCGCACCCGCGATGTTACTCGCCCCCGACGGCACGGTCGTCGACGACATCGCGTTGCCCACCGTGTCGGCGACCGTGCCGATCGTGAAGCTCGAGACCGTCAGATCCGACGACGTCTGCGACGCACCAACCGTGTACGTACCCGTCAGCGATGTCCCCGCCGACGCCGCAGTCAGCAGCACCGTCGCACCCGTATCCAGCGTCACCGTCAGCGTATTGCCCGACCGAATCGCCTCACTCGTCGTGGCCGTGATGTTGATCGTCGCGCCCGCCTTGTAGGCGCCATCCGCCGTCGACGACGAGAAGCTCGACACCGTCGGCGCAGTCACGTCGTAGGTGAGCGTCGTTGACGACGTGGAGGCCGAGGCCGGCCCCGTATTCGATGCACTATCGGTGGCGCCGTTGACCGCAAAGCGCGGCTGGATCGTGCCGCTACCACAGCCCGTGATCGTGACGGTGCGCGTTGAGCCGCTGTCCGTACCGGGGTCGTAGCTGCAGCCCGTCGCCGTGCCCGCGTTCGAGAAGTCGGCGGCGGCGACGCCGGTGACCGATTCGGAGAACGTCAGCGTGTATGTGATGCTCGCCGCGTTCGTCGGCGAGGACTGCGCCGAGGTAAAACTCGAGACGGTCGGCACGGTGACGTCGGTCACGCTCGCGCCAATCGTTCGCGCCGACGAGGTGAGGCCGCTGCGGCTCATCGTGTACGTGAAGGAGTCGAGGCCCGTGCTCGTGCCCGCCGTCGGCGTGTACGTGAAGGCCCCGGTCGCCGACGTGATTGCGACGGTACCCTTCGTACCCTGCGTGCCGACGGTGAAGGTGACGTTGCCGCTCGGCTCATACCCCGGCAGGTAGCCGGAGTAGGTGGCGGTGTCGTTGACGTTGAACGTCGTCGGTGCTGACATCGTCGGCACGTCGGTCGACGTGGTCGTGCCGCCGTACGTGCCGTTGAGCGCCGAGCCGCCGACCATCGCGCTGTTGTACGCCGTCGAGCCGCTTGGCTCGTCGAGGAACCAGGTGAGCAGGTCCGAGGCGAAGCGCCGGTTGTAGGTTGCGGCGATCTGCGTACCAGTGCGGGCGGTGCTCCAGAGGCGCACATCGCTCATCGAACCTGGGAAAAACGAACTGTAGTTCGCCGTTCCGCAGACGCCGATCAGTGTCGTGCAGTTGACGGCACGCGCACCGATCGTCAGCGGCTGGTTCGTGTTGTTGAGCGTGGCCGGCTGACTCGCATTCGTGTGGGACGCCGTCGCGCTGCCGTTGACGTAGACCGCGACGTTCACGCCGCTCTTCACAAACGCAATGTGGGTCCACGTGCCGTTCGCGATTGTGATGCCGGTCGAAACGAACGCCCAGCCGCCACCGACGGATGCCAGGGCGTACTGGAGATCACCATTGATGATGGCGAGCTCGTACGAGTTTTCCTTGTTGATCAACATCGCAATCGGCACCGCCGCTGTCGGCTTGACCCACGCCTCGTACGTGAAGGTCGACAGATCGAGCGCGTTCGCATCGAGCACGCCGACGGCGTCGCTGGTGCCATTGAACACGCGTGAGGCGTCGGTGGATACCCCGACGAACAAGTCAAGCACAGTGGTCGCGTCAGCCGAGCCCGGCGCGCCTTCGACGTTACCCGTCGCGTCCGTCGCCTTCGTGAACAAGTAGTACGTGCCGCCCGTGCTGGGCAAGGTGCAGGTGATCGTGCCGCTGGCCGCCGTCGACGTGACGGCGCCGCACTGCGTAGGCGAGGTCAGCCCCGAGGCGGTCGAGTAGAACGCGGCGACGCTTGCGACGTCAGCCGTGCCGGCTGTGATCGTGTAACCGACCGACACCGCCGTGCTCGTCGACGAGGCTGGCGCCGTCGCCGTGGAGAGCGGCGCCGTCGAGTCGGTGACGGCGATCTGGACGCTCTGTGCCGACGTCGTCAGCGTGCCGTCGGTGACGGTGTAGGTAAAGGGGTCGCCGTACGTGCCGGTGTTGCTTGGGGTGTAGGTGAAGAGGCCGGTCGCGGTGCTCGACAGCGTGGCCGTGCCGCCCGTCGCCTGTGCCGAACGCGCAAAGGTGAGAGTGCCGCTGTTGGTGTAGGCGGGCAGGTAGCCATTGACGGTGCCGGCGCCATCCACAGCCAAGGCTTCATCGATCGGCGGCACGTCGGTCGAGACCGTCGTGCCGAACATGGTCGCGTTGTTCGTGCTGCCCGTTGACTGCGCGCCGTTGTAGGCGACCGATCCCGCTGGCTCGTCCATGCCGAGCGAAACGAAGTCCGACGCGAGACGCGTGGTGTAGGTCGCGGCGATCTGGCTGCCGGTGCGTGCCGTATCCCAGATCCGTACTTGGTCCATCAGGCCGGTGTACTGCTCGTAGTACGGCGTGGGGCACGGCGTCGCCACGCTCGTGCAGGCACTCGCCATTATCCCCAACAGATACGGTGCGTTGCTGTCGTTGATGACACTCGAGACGCTCGATGTCTCGTACACCGCGGTCGAGTTCCCGTTGATGTACGCGCGAACCGTCGTGCCGCTCTTCACGAGCGCGATGTGTGTCCACACGTTTGGGGCGATCGCGATACTCGTCGACAGCCAGGGACCCCAGCTGCCGTCGTTGAGCGTGTAGTGGACGACGCCGCTGATGAGGCCGATCGCGAAGGCGTTCTCCTTGCGCACAAGATCCCTGTGGCCCGTGGAGGACGCGGGCTTGAACCATCCCTCGAATGAGAATGTGCCATCGTTGACCGCGGTGTTGTCCGGAATACCGATGTAGTCCGTAGAGCCGTTGAACGAGCGCGACCGGCCATCCTGCATCGTTACGCCCGGGCCGTTCGTGCGGATTGAGAGGTCGTCGATCTTATGGTTGTCGGTAAAGCCACCGGTGCGCGCACCGAACGACACCTGCCAGTCCTTGCTCGTCACCGTCGTGCCGTAGCTGGCGAGCGTCTGGTTGTTCAGCGTCAGGCCGAAGCCACTGAAGTCGAGGCCATTGGCGTCATAGGATACGGTGACATTCGAGCCGGTGGTGAAGGCCGTGCCGTAGCCGGTCGCGGAGTAGATCTGGTTGCCGTTCCAGACGATCTTGAGGCGCCCCGCTTCGTACTTGTCGAACTGGATCGCCAGACCGGTAGTGGGCGCCGAGTCCTCGTAGACCTGGCTCGTCGTCCAGTTGAGGCCCTGATAGGACGCGTACGACCCCGGCGTCGGCGCGAACCACATCACCGTGCCATCGGCACCGTTACCGCCTGCCTGCTGGTGGTAGAACGAGATACTCCACGTCGACGGCGCCGCCGTCGCGCCGATCGGCAAGTGCGCCACGCCCCACTCACTGTGGGCTGCCGTCGTCAGCAAAAGCTGGCCGCCGGAGATGAGCGGGCGTCCAGCCGAACCTGCCGTCGTCACGGTTGACGGCAGTGCGTTGAAGTCGTAGCCGACGACAGAGGCCGTGGGCGCGTCGTACGAGACGATCACCACACCGGAACCGCCGGCCCCGCCGCTGACGCGCGAGCGCGAGCCGCAGGCGTCGCCGCCCGCGCCGCCGCCCGAGCCGGTGTTGGCGGTCGCAGTGGTGTCCGCGGCGGTCGTGCCCGAACCCGAGGCGGTGCCGTTCGTGACACAGCCACGGCCTGCGCCGCCGCCGGCGAAAAAGGTGCTGGTGCCGGTGATGTCGCTGGACGCGCCGAGGCCCGCAGCGCCACCGACAGAGGTGGAGATGGTCCCGCTGCCGTTGCCGCCGGCTCCGCCAGCACCACCGCCGCCCGAGCCAGCGAAGACGCTCGTTCCAGTGCCGCCACCGGCATTGCCCTGTCCGGTCGTGCCTGTACCACCCGTGCCGGAGTACATCGCTCCGCCACCGCCCGAGCCGCCAGAGTTGCCGTTGCGTGAGCGCCAAAGCCCGGCGCCGCCACCGGTGGAGGTCACCGATCCGAAGACCGAGTTCTGGCCGTTGGTGGAGGCGATCGTCGGGTTGTTGTCATCGGCAGCAGACTGCACCGCGCCAGCGCCGCCCTGGCCGACGGCCACGGGGACTGCCGCACCCGGGGTGAGCGAAGTCGAGGCCGCAGCAAGCAGACCGCCGGCACCGCCGCCGCCACCCTGCCACCCGGTGTTATCGGAGGAGATGCTGCCCGCGCCGCCGCCACCGCCGCCGGCGACGACGAGCGTCCGGGCGCTTGTCACGCCGCCTGGCACGCGCCAGCCACCCACGCGCGTCAGGTACGAGCGCGGGAACGTGACGACAGTCTTCGAGCCGTTGCGCGCGACAGACTTGACGTCGGTCCACGATGGGTTGCCGTACAGCGTCGCGTTCGTGCCGCTCGCCGCCGCTGCAGCACGGTTGGTGGCGACCGAACCTGCACCCTCATTGAAGTCCCAGTATCCGACCAATCCGCTCGTGGAGGTCGGCCCCCACGTGTGCATGTCGGTCTGGATCTGCGCTGCCGTGCGCACGACATTCCACAGGCGGACCTCGTCGATCTGTCCGGGGAAGAACTGGTTCGGTGTTTGGTATGCGCCGATCGTGACCGCCGCTGCAGTGGCCGTATCCCAGGCGGTGGCATCCGTCCGCGTATGCCAGAGAGCACCGTTGCCGTAAAAGCGGATCGTGCCCGTTGCGTGATCACGGGTCAGGGCGAGGTGCACCCAGGCGCCGGCGACCATCGACACGCCGGTATCGATGTCGACCCATGCGCCACCTGGAGCCTTCGTGCGGTAGTACCAGCGGTTGTTGTTGCCGACGATCGCGTAGCCGTACTCGCGGATGATCACGTGGCACCAGCTCGCGCACGTGGTCGTGGGCTTGACCCACGCCTCGATCGCAAGGTTCGTGCCAAGGCGCAGCGATGCGTTGTCCGCGATCTGCGCGTAGCTCGACGAGCCGTTCACCGACAGCGCGGTGTCCAAACCGGCCGTCTCGGCATGCGCCGCCGGCAGCGCAAACGCGCACGCCGCGACCAGCGTGGCGATGAAGGCCAACGCGAAGCGGGAGCACCGGGGTGCTCCGATCCGAAATGGCAACAAGCCTTCCGGACGATCCTGAACCGAAAACGGCATATACAAGCCAAAACGGTAGGAGAAACCTCTTTCACATGTGTGCTCAAACCGCGCGGTCACCGCCGTTGTGGCCGCAGCAGCTGCCGTGGCGTGATCCGGCGCACATTCGGGAGCCCCAAGCGGCCTCAGCCGAGGGCTAGTTTGCTCAGCAGGAAGACGTTCAGCGCCAGGATCAGGCCGGCCACCACTACCGCGGCTGCGAGGCCCAGCGGACCCAGCCGGAACCGTCCCATCAACCCGCGATCGCGGCGCGAATGAACGCAGCAAGATCCGTCACCATCGCGACGATCTCGGCAATCACCCACAGGAGCAGGTAGCCAGAGCCCGCGCAGGCCGCGAGGTTGGTGGCGAAGTTGTCCGGATCGACGTAAGCAATCGACGCTACGAAGGCTGGGA
>CAIXPF010000029.1 GCA_903921205.1 uncultured Acidimicrobiia bacterium
CCGGATGGGCCCCTGGCTGGCCAAGGAGGCGACCATCCTCTGCCGCCACTTCGGCGCCGAGGAACTCTGCCGGCTCGGGGTGATCAACCGGGTGGTGGAACCCGACGAGCTCATGACCGAGGCCCGTGCCGTGGCCGAGCGTTTCGCCGCCCAACCTGCACGGGCGGCGAACGCCACCAAGCGCGACGTCAACGCCGTCATCTACGGCCCGCGCCACTACTGATCGAGGCCGCGGCCGCGGTGTCGGGCCCGTCGGTGTCGGCCGGGGTGTGCCTGCCGGCGGTACGGTGGGCGGCGCAACGGAGCCGACGTCAGCGAAGGAACGGCCATGGAATCCGCATCGCAGCAGTACGCCGACGGGACCCCGCGCCACGACGAGTTGGGCCGATGGGACATCGACCCGGCCGACGCCGAGGCCTGGGTGCAGGCGGGTTACTGGCCGACCACCACCATGGTCGACGACTTCCGGGCCGTGGTCGCCGCCACCCCCGACCGACCGGCGGTGGTCTGCTACCGGCAGGGCCGTGACGAGCCCGTCACCTTCACCTACGGCCAGCTCGGGGCCCTCGTCGACCGGTTCGCCGGGGCGCTGCTCGAGTTGGGCATCGGGCCGGGTGACGTGGTGTCGCTGCAGCTGCCCAACTCCTGGGAGTTCCCGGCCCTGACCCTGGCGATCCTGTCAGTCGGCGGGGTGGTCAACCCGCTGGTGCCGATCTTCCGGCACCGCGAGCTGAGCTTCATCCTCGAGCGGACCGCCTCCAAGCTGCTCGTCGTGCCCCGGGAGTTCCGTGGCTTCGACCATGGCGAGCTGGCCGCACGGCTGGTGGCCGAGCTGCCCACCCTGCAGGCTGCGTTCGTGACCGACGGCGAGGCCCCCGAGGGGGCCCGCAGCTTCGACGAGTTCTTCGTGAGCCGTCGCTGGGAGGACCGGCCCGATCTCGCCGCGGAGCTCGCCGCTCGCCGGCCGCGGCCGACGGATCTGGTGGAGATCCAGTTCACCTCGGGGACCACCGGCGAGCCCAAGGGCGTCCTGCACGACCACCGTACCGTGTGGGCATCGGGTCGCGGCCTGGTGTCCAGCCTGGGGGTCACCCCCGACCAGGCCGGCTTCATGGCCTCGACCCTGGCGCATCAGACGGGCTTCCTGTTCGGCCTCGCCGGCCCGCTCGGGCGTGGTGCCAAGGTCGTCTACCAGGACGTGTGGGACGCCGCCGCGGCACTGCGCATCTTCGACGCCGAGCAGATCGTGTGGACGGTGTCGGCCACGCCGTTCGTGGTCGACCTGATCAACGCCCAGCAGGAGGTCGGTGCCTCGCTCGAGAGCTTCCGGTACTTCGTGTGCGGCGGCGCCCCGATCCCGCCCCATGTGGTGTCCGCCGCGGCCGAGACGCTGGACTGCGAGCTGGTGGCGGTGTGGGGGATGACCGAGAACGGCGTGGTCACCAGCACCGCGCCGGGTTCGCCGATCGAGGTCGTGGCCAACTCCGACGGCATCCCGGTGCCGTGGATGCAGCTCCGGGTGGTCGACGAGGACGGTGCCGAGCTGCCCGTGGGCGAGACCGGGCGGCTGCAGGTGCGTGGTCCCAGCCAGGCGCTCGGGTACTTCCGCCGAGCGGACGTGTACGCCGCGTCGTGCACGGCGGACGGCTGGTTCGACACCGGCGACCTGGCCTGGCGGCGCGACGACGGCGGCATCCGCATCTCCGGACGGGCCAAGGACCTGGTCATCCGGGGCGGTGAGAACGTGCCGGTCGCCGAGGTCGAGGCGGTGCTGTACACCCACGGCAAGGTCCGCGAGCTGGCGGTCATCGGCCTGCCCGACGATCGCCTGGGCGAGCGGGCGTGTGCCGTCGTGGTGCCCGAGGACGAGGCCGACCCGCCGACCCTGGTCGAGCTGGTCCGATTCCTCGACGAGGCCGGCATGGCCAAGCAGTACTGGCCGGAACGGCTCGAGGTGGTCGCCGCCATGCCCCGGACCCCGTCGGGCAAGATCCAGAAGTTCCTCCTGCGCCAGCAGTTCGGGGCCCGCTGACATGGACGCCACGTCAGGACCGGGAGACGCCGTCGGACGGTTGCTGCGCTGGGACGGGCAGCGCTGGGGAACCGTCGGCGACCCGCTGCCGGCGTTCGAGCACGCGCCGCCGACGCCGCAGTTGCCGTTCGCACCGTGGGTGCTGCCCATCGAGCTCGGTGCCGCGGCCTACGACGTGGTGGTGGTCGGCGAGATCGCCCACCAGCTGATGATCCGCTGCGCCGAGGACGACGAGGTCTTCGAGCAGCTCGCCAACCAGGCGATGCTGTTCTTCGAGATGCACGAGGTGATGCGCTGGCTCACCGAGGTGGAGGTGTGGATGGGCCGCCGCCTCGACCCCACGCAGCCGTGGAGCCCGCCGCCCCTCTGAGCGCGGCCCGTGCCCGTCGCCGGGCCACGGCTCAGCGGCCCTTGAACTGCGGCGTGCGCTTCTCACGGAAGGCCCGCACGCCCTCCTTGAAGTCCTCGGTGGCCCGGCCCCGGTCGATGCCCCAGTTCTCGATCATGGCGGCATCGGTCGGCTCGCGCAGCAGGTTGCGCAGTACCGCCTGCTTGGCCAGGGCGATGTGGGCGGTCGGCCCGGCGGCGAGTCGCCCGGCGAGCTCGTGGGCCGCGGGCAGCAGCTGCTCGGGCGCCACGACCTCGGTGACCAGCCCCGAGGTGACCGCCTCGTCGAGAGGGATGTCCTCGGCCAGGTACAACCACCGCAGGGCCCGGCCGTAGCCGACCAGCTGCGGCAGGGTCCACGTCACCAGGTCGTCGGGATGGATGGCCCGCTTCAGCCAGATCGGCAGCAGGCGGCTGTCGGTGGCGCAGATGCGGATGTCGCACAGCAGCGCCAGGCCCAGGCCACCGCCGGCGGCCACGCCGTTGACCGCGGCGATGGTCGGTTTCGGCACCTCGAGCAGCTCGACGCACCAGGTGAACAGCGGTTCGGCTGCGCCGGTGGGCCAGGGACGCTGGTCGGCGTCGGCGAGGTCGGCTCCCGAGCAGAACGCCCGGCCGGTGCCGGTCATGACCATGGCCCGGCCGTCTCCGTCCTCGGCGAACTCGTTGATGAACCGGCGGATCTCGTAACGCATCGCCCCGTTGAAGGCGTTCAACCGCTCGGGCCGGTTGAAGGTCATCTGCACGACCCCCCGGTCGTCGGCGCGGATGTCCAGCGTCTCGTAGCCCTCGTAACGTCCCATGGCCGGCATCGTAGGTTCCGGCCGTGGATGGGATCGCCCCGGCGGGCGCGGCGGCTACTCCAGCAGCTCGGCCACGGCGAGGTCGGCGATGCGGTCGCCGTCGTAGCCCAACAGGTCGGTGAGCACCTCGAAGGTGTGCTCACCGAGCAACGGGGCGTGGCGACGGGGATACCCCGGGGTACGCGACAGCGCGAACCGGGTCGCCTCCACCACGCAATACCGGTTGGGATGTTCCAGCTCCACGAAGTGACCGCGGGCGGCGAACTGTGGGTCGGCGAGGCAGTCGGGACTGCGCTGCACGGTGTGGGCAGCGACGCCGGCCTCCTGGCAGAGGGTCATCGCCGTGTCGGGCTCGTGCCGGACGGTCCATGCCGCCACGGCCTCGTCGAGCTCGGCCCGCCGGGCGAGCCGCCCGGCCGCATGCTGCAGCGCCGGGTCCCCGGCGAGGTCGGCGCGGTCCAGCAGCGTGCACAGCGACCGGAAGGCGGCGTCGTCCTGACAGGCGATCGCCACCCAGCGGTCCTCGCCGGCACAGGGATACACCCCGTGCGGGGCGAGGTCGAGGTCGTCGTTGCCCATGCGGGTGAACACCTGCCCGGTGGACGCGGTGGACAGCAGGGCCGGTGCGAGGAACTGCAGGGCGGTCTCGCACTGACTCAGCGACACGAAGCGACCCTGTCCGTCGCGCTGGTGCTGCACCAGCGCAGCCATCAACGACACCAGCATCAGGTGCGCCGACGTGTAGTCGGTGTAGGCCAGGTACGGCCCGGCCGGGGCCCGGTCAGCCCAGCCGACGATGTCGTAGCAGCCGGCGATGGCGGCGCCGAGGTTGCCGAACCCGGCGAGCACCGACAGCGGCCCGTCGAGACCGAACAGGGTCAGCGACATGGCCACCACAGCGGGGTTCAGCTCGAGCAGGCGCTCCGGTCCGAGGCCGACCGAGCGACGTCCTCGCGGCGAGAACGAGTCGACCACCACATCGGCCCAACGGATGAGGTCGTCGAGGACCGCCCGCCCGGCGGGGTCCGCGATGTTCAGGGTGATGGAGCGCTTGCCGGCGTTCATGTTGTCGAACAGCGCCGAGTTGTCGACCCCGGCCTCGTTGTCGTGGAAGGGCAGGAAGGCCCGGGCCGCGTCGAGCCGGCGCAGCGACTCGACCTTGACGACGGTGGCACCGTGGTCGGCCAACGCCCGCAGGAAGGCCGGTCCGGCGACCGACCAGGTGAGATCGAGCACCTTCAGCCCGGCCAGCGCTCCGTCGGCGGACCCGTCGGGCTGTGCAGGGGCGGTCGCCGCCGCCACGCCGCCGACCCCGGCGAGGTCGACCGCCCGTGCAGCGTCGGCGAGGACGGTGTCGGTGTCCGCCCCGGCCGCGGGCGCAGTGCGCAGGGGGGGCGGGGTCCAGCCCGCCGTGCGGATGTAGCGGCCGGGGGCCGCCAGGGTTGTACCGGCGGGTCCGGTCACCGTCTCGAAGAAGCCCCGCTCGGCGTGATGGGGAAGCTCCAGCACCTCGCCGAGGTCGAGCACCGGGGCCATGAGCAGGTTGCGCTCGACCGCGCCGGCAAGCAGCTCGGCCTTGGTGCGCGACGCGGTGAACGCCGCCACCACGTTCTTGACCCGTTCCCATTCCTCCACCGGTTCCTCGCCGGCGTCGACCAGCTCGGCGTAGCGCATCCAGTCCTTGTCCCGGGTGGCGAGGTCGCAGAAGCCGGCCTCGTGCACCCAGTGCATCAGCCTGGCGGTCTGCACCCCGCCGGCGGCCCCGAACACGTGGGTGATGGAGACGAACCCGTCCTTCGCCGGGTACAGGAACCGCAGGCTCATCAGACCCAGCGACGCCCCACCGGCGGAACGGACGGCGACGGGGGCGTTGACCGCCTTGGCCAGCAGGCCGGTCTGGGTGGCCAGCGCCGCAGCGGCCTGGGCGGAGGCGTCGACGTGCTGGCCGAGGCCGCTGCGTCCCCGTTCGTGGACGGCCACGAGGATGGCCCCCGCCGCAGCGCCGCCGGCGAAGCAGAAGGCCTGCGGTGCCGACATCCGTACGGGGGCACGGTCGCGGTCACCGGTGACCGCCAGCGGTGATGCCGCGGCCATCACGATCAGGTCCGTCGCCGCCCAGTCGGCCTTGGGCCCGTCGATGCCGAAGGGGGTGATGCTGGCATGCACCAGCGCCGGGTTGTGCGCCGCGGTGGCCTCCGGGGTGAGCCCGAGGGCGCGCCGCTCGCTGCGGGTGAGGTTCTCGACCAGCACGTCGGCGCCGGCCAACAGTTCGTCGAAGGCGGCCCGGTCGGCCGGGTCGTGCAGGTCGAGGGTGACCGAGCAGGTTCCCCGACCGAACGCTGCCGCCACCGCCGAGCTGCCGTCGGACAACCACGGCCCCAGGCGACGCAGCGGCGACCCGCCCGGCGGCTCGATCCGGATCACCTCGGCCCCGTGCTGGGCCAGCAGGTAGCCGCAGATGGCCGCCTGGTTGTCGGTGAGATCGAGCACCCGAAGGTGGGACAGCATGGCAGGACCTCCTGCGAAGGGCGCCGCAGCCGTGACGGCGGGCTGAACGCTAGTGGCCGGGCGGGGCACGGCGGGTAGCGTCGGACCATGAGCGCTGTGCCGTCCGAACGGTCCCCGTCCGAGCGTGCCGGGTCCGGGCGCGATCCGTCCGTGCCCTCGGACGACGCCGACGTCGTGGTGGTCGGTGCCGGCGTGGCAGGCCTGGTGGCGGCACGGACGTTGAGCGACGCGGGTCGGCGGGTGGTGGTGCTCGACAAGGGCCGTGGCGTGGGCGGCCGGTTGGCCACCCGTCGGCTCGGTGAGGCCCGGATCGACCACGGCGCCCAGTTCTTCACCGTGCGCAGCGACGCCTTCGAGCGCTGCATCGACGCCGCGGTGGCCGACGGCGCCGTGGCCGAGTGGTGCCGGGGGTTCGGCCAGGCCGACGGGTTCCCGCGCTTCGTCGGACGTGATGGCATGACCGGTTTCGCCAAGTGGCTGGCCCGTGGCCTCGACGTGCGGACCGGGGTCCGGGTGACCGACCTGGCCGACCACCCGGCGGCGGGGTACGTGCTCACCGCGCCGATGCCCCAGTCGCTCGCCATCCTGGCCTGGTCCACCCGGTTGCCCGACCCCGATCTCGCCGACCGGCTGGCCGCGTTCACCTACGAGCCGGTGCTCGCGGTGCTGGCGGCGCTCGACGGCCCGCCCGCGCTGCCGTCGCCCGGAGCGGTGCAGCAGCCCGACCATCCGCTGTTCACCTTCATCGCCGACAACGGGGCCAAGGGGGTCTCCGGCCGGCCGGCGGTCACCTTCCACGTGACCAACGCGGTGTCCCGGGCCCGGTGGGACGAGCCCGACGAGGTGCTGCTCGCGTCGCTGCTGGCCGAGGGTGGTCCCTGGCTGGGTGACGCCCGGGTGCTCGACGCCCAGCTGATGCGCTGGCGTTACGCCGCCCCGACCACGGTGTGGCCGGCGACCCACCTGGTGGTGCGCGAACGGCCCGAGCCGATCGTGCTGGCCGGTGACGCGTTCGACGGGCCGAAGGTGGAGGGCGCGTTCTGTTCGGGCCTGGCCGCGGCCGAAGCCCTGCTGGGTCGCCTCGACGCCTGACCGGATCCGACCGGTCAGGGTGGACGCGACCGGACGCGACCGGACGCGGTCAGGAACGGTGGGGGAGATGGCCGGTAGTCTGGGCCCACCGGTTGCGGGACGTGCCCGGTGCGTGCCGCAACGAGTGTTCATGGGGGAGCAGGCCTGTGCAGCTGGAAGTCACACCGTTGGCCGGTGAGCCGTTCGGCGCCGTCCTGACCGGCTGGGATCCGTCCGAGGAGCCCGACCCTGCCCTGGTGGCGGCGGTGCGCGAGGCGCTGGCCGAGCACCTGGTGCTGGTGTTCCGGGGTCATCGCCAGCCGCTCGACGATGAGCTGGTGCGCTTCGCCGAGGCCTTCGGCGAGCTGATCAAGGGCTCGGAGTGGCTGCGTGACGCCGGGTCCCGGGCCGAGATCCTGCCGGTGACCAACGCGCTCGACGACGACGGCATACCGCTCGGTACGGGTGGGGCGGGTCAGCTCGAGTGGCATGCCGACTACTCCTACGTGCCGCGTCCCGCCCGGGAGAGTTTCCTCAACGCCGTCGAGCTGCCCGAGCAGGGTCCCCGGACGTCCTTCGTCAACCAGTACCACACCCTCGAGACGCTGCCGGCCGAGCTCGTCGAGCAGCTCCGCACGCTGCGGGCCCGCCACCACGTCGCGCAGTACGTCGAGGGCGGTGTCGACCCCGACCGTCACGAGCTCGACCGCGGCTTCGACGCCAAGCGGGCCCGGGACGCCGCGCTTGGCATCGACCGGCCCGCCATCCCCGAGGCCACCCATCCGGTGGTGCTGCGCCATCCCCACAACGGGCGCGAGTTGCTCTACGTGAACAAGGGCCTCACCGACTGCATCCTCGGCATGGACCGCGCCGACAGCAGCGCCCTGCTCAAGCGGCTGCACCAGCATGCGACCCGGCCCGAGGCGGTCTACGCCCACGAGTGGCAGCCGGGCGATCTGGTGGTGTTCGACGCCCTGGCGGGCCTGCACCGGCGCGAGAGCTGGACATCGGGCGAGCGCCGGGTGATGCGCCAGCTCAGCACCGCCCTCTGAACGTCGCCGGCCGGCGACCGCGGGCCCGGCCGTTGTGGTCACGCGGGTGGGTGGACACGGTACGTTAGGACCCGTGCAGCCGGGCCCACGGGGGTCCGACGACCCAAGGGGGAACCGTGCCGGAAACAGACGTCGGAGCCGATCTCATCGACAAGCTCGCCTACAGCCCCGACGAGCTGGGCTTCGATCCCTCCGAGATCAAGTCCCGGTACCTCTATGAGCGCGACAAGCGCCTGCGCGAGGACGGCAACGAGCAGTACGTCGAGGTCACCGCCGAGTTCTCCCGCTACATCGACGACCCCTACGTCGACCCGGGCTTCACCCGCGACCCGATCTTCACCGACGTGCAGGTCACCATCGTCGGCGGCGGCTTCGGCGGCCTGCTGATGGGTGCGCGGCTGCGCGAGTCCGGCTACGAGTCCATCCGCCTGGTCGAGAAGGCCGGCGACGTCGGCGGCACCTGGTACTGGAACCGCTACCCCGGCGCAGCGTGCGACGTGGAGTCCTACGTCTACCTGCCGCTGCTCGAGGAGATGGGCAACATCCTGCCCTCCACCAAGTATCCCTTCGCGCCGGAGATCCTCGAGCACTCCCAGCGCATCGCCCGGCACTTCAACCTCTACGAGGACGCCCTGTTCCAGACCGGCATCACCGAGCTGCGCTGGGACGAGGACACCGACCGCTGGGTCGTGAAGACCGATCGTGGCGACGAGTTCCGCACCCAGTACATCGCCATGGCGAACGGCCCGCTCAACCGGCCGAAGCTGCCGGGCATCCCCGGGATCAACGAGTTCAAGGGCTACACGTTCCACACCAGCCGGTGGGACTACGAGTACACCGGCGGCGACTCGACCGGGAACCTGCACAAGCTCAACGACAAGGTCGTCGGCATCATCGGCACCGGTGCCACCGCCGTGCAGTGCATCCCGCACCTCGGCGCCTCGGCCAAGCACCTCTACGTGTTCCAGCGCACGCCGTCCTCGGTCGACGTTCGCAACAACCGCCCGACCGACCCCGAATGGGTCAAGACCCTGCAGCCGGGCTGGCAGCAGGAGCGGATGGAGAACTTCAACATCTGTGTCGAGGGCGGCAACGTCGACGTCGACCTGGTGCAGGACGGCTGGACGAAGATCTTCCGCAACCTCACCGGCAAGGTGGCCAAGCAGGCCTCCCAGAAGCTCGGCCGCCGGCTGACCCCGCAGGAGCGCGGCCAGCTGATGGAGCTCGCCGACTACATCCAGATGAACGACGTGCGCTCCCGCGTCGACGAGATCATCGAGGACACCGACGTCGCCGAGAAGCTCAAGCCCTGGTACCGGCAGTTCTGCAAGCGGCCCTGCTTCCACGACGAGTACCTGCCCACCTTCAACCGGCCCAACGTCACCCTGGTCGACACCGACGGCAAGGGCGTCGAGCGCCTCACCGAGGACGGGGTGGTGGTCGACGGCACCGAGTACAAGGTCGACTGCCTGGTGTTCGCGACCGGTTTCGAGGTCGGCACCAACTACACCCGCCGGGCCGGCTACGACATCATCGGCCGCGACGGCGTGACGTTGTCGCAGAAGTGGTCGGAGGGCCTGCGCACCCTGCACGGCCTGCAGACCAACGGCTTCCCCAACTGCTTCTTCCTGGGCTTCACCCAGACCGCCATCACGGTCAGTGTGCCGATGGCCCTCAACGAGCAGGCCAAGCACGTCACCTACCTGATGAACAACGCCCGCGACCGTGGTGCGGAGCTCATCGAGTGCACCGTCGAGGCCGAGGACGCCTGGGTCGCGGAGATCCGCCGGGCGGCCAGCATCGGCACCCGCTTCTACCGGGAGTGCACGCCCGGCTACTACAACAACGAGGGCAAGCTGGGGAACCCGCTCGGCCTGTTCGCCGGCACCTACGTCGAGGGTCCGATCAAGTTCTTCAAGCTGCTCGACGAGTGGCGGGCCGACGGCGAGTTGCAGGGTGTGACCCTGAGCTGAGCTGCCGGGCCCCGCCCATGGCAACCCCGAGCCGGGCCGGTCCTGCGGGACCGGCCCGGTCGCGTCTAGCGTCCTCGCGTGACCTTCCTGCCGACCCTGGTGTTGTTCGTCGTGGTGGTGTCGACGGGGGTGTGGGTCTCCCGCGACTCGCGGGCGCTCGAGGCGCAGGGAACGCCGGTGATCATCTCCCTCGGCGGTCGCCGGATCGGTTCGCCGGTGCTGTGGACGATCGGCTGCCTGCTGCTGTGGGTGGTGTTCATCCCGGTGTACGTGTCGGCCCGTCGCAAGGTCGCCGGCTGACGAGCCGGTTCGGGGCTCGAGCGTTCAGCCGGTCGCCGGGATGGCCCGTTCCCGGATGGCCCGGATGGGCCGCAGCCGCGAGGCCAGGGCGAAGGGGACCACCGTGCGGTCGTGGATGTGGTTCATCGCGGCGTCGAGATCGTCGGTGACCAGCAGCAGGTCGAGATCGGCGGGGGAGATGAGGTGGTCCTCGAGCATCTCGTGCATCTGGTCGACAAGCGGTGACCAGAACTCCTTGCCGATCAGCACCACCGGGAAGTCGTGCAGCTTGCCGGTCTGGATGAGGGTGAGCGCCTCGAAAAGTTCGTCCGCGGTCCCGAAGCCGCCGGGCATGACCACGAACGCGTAGGAGTACTTCATCAGCATCATCTTGCGGACGAAGAAGTAGTCGAAATCGACGCTGAGATCGACGTAGGGGTTGGTCCGCTGTTCGTGCTCGAGGCGGATGGTGCAGCCCACGCTGGCCCCGCCGGCGTCGCGGGCCCCGCGGTTCGCCGCCTCCATCAGGCCGGGTCCGCCGCCGGTGATCACGGTGAACCCACGGCGGCTCAGCGCCGCGCCCACCCGGCGGGTCACGTCGTAGACCGGGTCGTCCTCGGTGACGCGGGCCGAGCCGAACACGGTGACGCAGGGGCCGACGAAGTGCAACGCCCGGAAGCCGCGCAGCATCTCGGCGCCGACCCGGGCGATCGTGCGCAGCTCGGTGCGGCGTACCCGTGGCCCGACGAGGAACGAACGGTCACGGCGGCTGGAGACGGTATGGGTGGTGCGAGCCATGGGAGGTCCTCGGTCAGAAGCAACGGTCGCCGGAGGACGACCGGCCGGAGCGCGTCCGGCGGCGGCCGGGTCAGTAGCTGCCCGGGGTGAACTCCAGCTCGCCGCTGCGCAGCGGGACCCGGACGATGACCTCGCGGCTGGTGACGTCGGTGCTGACGCCGTCGATGCCGGACATGCACCAGATGCGTGGCTCGGCGCCGATGATGCGGAACGAGCTGAACACGGTGCGCTGTTCCTCCAGGGCGATCAGCCGCAGCACCAGACAGCCGTTGGCCCACTCGGCCCGGGTGACCGCCAGGCGGGGGAAGTCGACGTCGACGATCTGCGGGCACGGTTGCGGCACCGGTCCTGCCAGCCGGCTCCACAGCCCGCTGCCGCAGGCCTCGGCTGCGGCGAGCACGGCGTTGGGCCGGCCCCGAGGGCTGTCCTCGTCGAGGCCGAGCGCCCAGTGGAAGGTGCCCGACGCCGGGTCGATGACCGGCTCACACCGCCCCTCGATGGCCCGCCACAGCGCCGACGCGAGCTCGCCCAGCCCCCACTCCTTGGCGAGCAGCAGGGCGAAGCCGGCCCGGCGGGCAGCCTCGGCTCCGGCCTCGATCCCCCCGGCTGGTCCGGCCTGGGCCACGGCCGCGTCGAAGATCCGTCGGGCATCCTCGGGCACCACCGGGGCCAGCCAGCAGGCGGTGGCCAGGGCGTCGGACACCGGGCCGGCAACCGCCAGGCCCTGCAGCGGGTCGCGGTAGCGGGTGACGGTGTGGGGCAGCTCGGGCCGGTCGAGCCCGAAGTCGTCGCGGCGGGCCCGCTCCCACCAGGGCTGCACGACGCGGCCATGGTGGTCGGTGCCGTGGTGGCGGTCGGCCAGCAGCAGCCCGAGGCCTGCCATGGCCAGGTGCTCGGGCCACACCTTGGTGTTCTCGCTGTGGGGTCCGTCGGGTTGCGCCGCCCACTGCTCGGCGACGTGAGCGGCGAGCTCGGCATGGGTCCACGTGCGGTCCTCGCCGCTGTCGCCGAACACCCGGAAGGGGCGGTTCCAGCGGCCGTCGGGGTCGATCGCGGCCCGGATGCCGAGCAGCAGCAGCAACGACGCCTTGTAGGAGAGGTTCCCCTCGGCGAGAACAGGGTCGGCCTGCAGACCCCACGGCTCGGTGCCGTTCGCGGCCCAACCCGGTGCGTCGTAGTCCCCCCACCGTCCGGCGGGCACCAGGTCCCGCAGCGCATCGGGGTAGTGCGCCCGGTCGGGGTCGTGGCCGAGCTGCGTCAGCCAGTCCGCAGCAGCCCACCAGCGCAGATGCCGTTCGATCAACTGGTCGGCGATGGCCCGGTAGCGGTCGGTCCAGGCCGGCGTGCGCACGGCCATCAAGCCCAGGGCCAACGCCGACTCGACGAGGTCGCCCCGGACGTTCCCCGACCACGGGGCCCCGGTCCGGTCGTCCCAGTGCGGGTGGGGACGGCCCTCACGGTCCCAGTTGTCGGTGGTGGCCGTCTTGCGATCCAGCGATCGCAGCCAGCCCAGGGATCGATCGGACAACGTCACGGTCGGACCCTAGCCGCAGGGTGCGGCGATCAGGCCGGGCGGATGTCGCGCCGGGTGAACAGCACGTTGGCCACGACCAGGAACAGCACGGCCCAGCCGGCGAAGGCCACCAGCGCGACCAACGGTGACGGACCCTCGTCCGCGGACCACGAGATCGCCCGGAACGACGAGCCCGACAGCAGGAACGGCGCGATGCGGTCGAGGGTGTCGTCGGACAGGCCGGCCTTGCCCAACAGCGGCAACAGGATCATGTTCTCGAGGATCAACGGCACGAGGGCGACGAGCACGGCGAGCACCGCGATGTTGCCGAGCACGACGCGCAGACCGAGCCCGATGACCGCCCACAGCCCGCCCACGACGGCTCCCGAAAGCACCACCCGCCAGAGGCCGAACTGTCCGAGGTCGTCGATCTGACCTTCGAGCACGGCCCCGAGCACGACCGCGGCGGCGTACACCGCCAGGGTGAACCCGCCGACCATCAGGAACACCGCTTGCGCCTTGCCCACCAGCAGCCGGGTGCGGTTGGGAAAGGCCTGGGCCGTCAGCCGGATCGTGCCGTAGCGGTACTCGTGGTCGAGCGACTGGGCGCCGAGGACCGCTTGCAGCACCGCGATGAACGGTGCGGTCCCGGTGATGATCCCCGCGAGGTCGCGGGCTGCGGCGACCGGGTCGGCACCGGGTTCCGGAGGGCCGTTGGTGATGCTGAAGAAGCCGCCCATCGCCGCAGCCGTCGTGAGGAAGGCGATGACGCCGAGCAACACCCAGGTGATGCGCACCGAGCGGGCCCGCTGCAGCTCGAATCGGAGCATGGATCCCATCACGCGACCTGCCGTCCGGCGTACTCGTCCTGGCCGCCGGTCAACTCCAGGAACACGTCCTCGAGGCTGGCCTGCTCGATGCCCAGCTCGGTCAGGGCGATGCCGGCGTCGAACGCGGTCTGGCCGACCCCGGCGCTGTCGGTGCCGGCCACGTACAGCGCGTCGCCGCTCACCTCCACCGTGTACCCGGCGCGCTGCAGGGCGTGCAGCAGCGGGTCACGGTGCGCCGCACACACCCGGACCGACGCCGCGGTGTGGCGGGTCAGGAAGGTGTCCATCGGGTCGTCGGCGACGATGCGGCCCTTGGCGATGACCACCACGTGGTCGACGAGCATCTGCATCTCGGCGAGCAGGTGGCTGCTCACCAGCACCGGCCGGCCGCTCGCGGCGAAGGACCGCAGGAACTGGCGCAGCCAGGCCACCCCCTGGGGGTCGAGGCCGTTGGCCGGCTCGTCGAGCATCAGCATGTGGGGATCGCCGAGCAGCGCCGAGGCCAGGCCGAGGCGTTGGCGCATGCCGAGGGAGAACTCGCCGGCCTTCTTGTCGCCGACGGTGTCGAGCCCCACGATGGCGAGGACCTCCTCCACCCGGGCCCGGCTCACCCCGACCCCGGCGGCGAGCATGCGCAGGTGGTTGCGGGCACTGCGCTTGGGGTGGGTGCAGTTGGCGTCGAGCAACGCCCCCACGGCGCGCCCGGGCGATTCGAGCTGGCGGTAGGGGCGCCCACCGAAGAGGGTCTGGCCCTCCCCGTCGGTCAGCCCGACCATCAGCTGCATGAGGGTGGACTTGCCTGCCCCGTTCGGGCCGAGCAGTCCCGTCACGACGCCGGGCACGATGTCGAAGCTCGCGGCGTCGACGGCGGTCTTGTCGCCGTAACGCTTGGTGAGGCCCCGCACCTCGACCGTGGTGGGTACGTCCTGCATGAGCGGGACGCTATCGCATCGCTCTCGACCGGAGGTGCTTCCGGAGCGCCGGGCAGGCGACGCGTGCGGCGACCCGGTACGCAGTCCTGAAGGGACGCTCTGCCACCCGCCGTCGGGTCGGCGTTGGGGTCGGGTCGGCCGTAGCGTGCGCGCGATGTTGCTGCAGAACTGGGGTGCGACACCGGCAGAGGTGGCGGGGCCGGTGGTGGGCGACGCGTTGGTCGGCGACGCCCGGCTGGTGGCCACCCGGTCCATCGACCTCGCCGCCCCGCC